>CAMNHF010000001.1 GCA_946538975.1 uncultured Clostridia bacterium
CCTTGCGGCGGATGTGCTCACCCTGGTACTTGATGCCCTTGCCCAGGTAGGGTTCGGGCTTGCGGATGGCACGGATATCGGCGGCCAGGTTGCCCACGGCCTGCTTGTCGGCGCCCTTCACCACGATGGTCGTCTGGTTCGGCGTCTCGAAGGTGATTCCCTCGGGAGCCTGCAGGATGACCGGGTGGGAGAAGCCGATCGCAATGTCCAGCTGCTTGCCGCCGTTCTTGGCTTCCGCCTTGTAGCCGGTGCCGACCATCTCCAGGGTCTTGGAGAAGCCGTCGGTCACGCCGACCACCATATTGTGAACCAGCGCACGGTACAGGCCATGCATGGCCTTGAACTGCTTTTCCTCACTGTGGCGCTCCAGGGTCAGGACGTTGCCTTCCTGCTTCACCGTGATGCCGCTGTGCAACTGCTGGCTCAGGGTGCCCTTGGGGCCCTTGACCGTCACCAGGTTCGCATCGCTCACAGTCACCGTCACGCCAGCGGGGACGTTGATCGGAAGTCTTCCGATTCGAGACATTTCTTACACCTCCAACTCTGCGTGTCGGCTTACCACACAAACGCCATGACTTCGCCGCCCAGGGCCTGCTTGCGCGCTTCCTTGTCGGTCATCAGGCCCTTGCTGGTGCTGATGATGGCGATGCCCAGGCCGCCCAGAACCTTGGGCAGCTCGCTGCAGCGCGCGTACACGCGCAGGCCGGGCTTGGAAATCCGGCGCAGGCCCACGATCGCGGGGGCCGTGCGGTTGGAACCGGTGTACTTCAGCGTGATCTTGATGCTGCCCTGCACACCGTCGTTCACAAATTCCGCGTTCTTGATATAGCCTTCATTCTGAAGAATCTTCGCAATGGCCTTCTTCGTGCTCGACGCGGGCAGCACCACCGTGTCATGGCGGGCCACCTGCGCATTGCGGATGCGGGTGAGCATATCGGCGATGGGATCATTCACAACCATGATGGAACCTCCTTCCGTTTTCTCCCCGCTTACCAGCTGGCCTTGCGGACACCGGGGATTTGGCCCTTATAGGCCAGCTCTCTGAAGCAGATACGGCACACGCCATACCGGCGAAGCACAGAGTGAGGGCGGCCGCACAGACGGCAGCGCGTATAAGCACGGGTGGAGTACTTGGGCTCCCTCTGCTGCTTGAGTTTCATGCTCAGTTTGGCCACGATTCGTTTCCTCCTTTTCAACGGCTGAACCTGTCAGCCTCACGCCTCAGTCCTTGGCAAAGGGCATGCCCAGCTGAGCGAGCAGTTCACGGCACTCTTCATCGGTCCGGGCGGTGGTGACAAAGATCATCTCCATACCGCGGATCTTTTCGACCTTGTCGTAGTCGATTTCGGGGAAGAGCAGCTGTTCCTGAATGCCCAGGGCATAGTTGCCGCGGCCGTCAAAGGCCTTGGTGGAAACGCCGTGGAAGTCGCGGACGCGGGGCAGCGCAACGCTGACCAGCTTGTCCATGAACTCTTCCATACGGGCGCCGCGCAGGGTGACCTTCGCGCCGACGTTCTGGCCCTCGCGGACCTTGAAGTTCGCGATGGACTTCTTCGCCTTGGTGATCATCGGCTTCTGGCCGGCGATGGTCGTCAGCTCGGCGACGGCCAGCTCCATGGCCTTGGCGTTGTCCTTGCAATCGCCCAGGCCCATGTTGATCACGATCTTGCTCAGGCGCGGAACCTGCATGGGATTGGTATAGCCGAACTTCTGCGTCAGGGCAGGAACAGCCTCGGCCATGTATTTTTCCTTAATGCGGGTAGCCATAGGTCCTTCCTCCTTTATCAGTCAATTTCGGCCTGGCACTTCTTGCACACGCGGACCATCTGGCGGCGGTTCTTGCCGTTCTCGGTGGTCACGGTGACCTTGTGCGCAACGCGGGTGGCCTTGCCGCACTTGGGGCAGACCAGCATCACGTTGCTGGCGTCGACAGGCATTTCCTTGTGGATGATGCCGCCGGGCTGCATGGCATTGCGCGCCCGCTGGTGCTTGGTGACGGTGGCCACGCCCTCAACGGTCACGCGGTTCTCCTTGGGGAAGGACACAAGGACCTTGCCCTTCTTGCCCTTGTCTTTGCCGGAGATGACAATGACCGTGTCATTCGTCTTCACATTCATGTATTCTGCCTCCTCACAGCACTTCGGGAGCCAGGGAGACGATCTTCATGAAGTTCTTCTCACGCAGCTCGCGGGCGACCGGTCCAAAGATGCGGGTACCACGGGGGAGCATCTGGTCGTTGATGATGACGGCGGCATTGTCGTCAAACTTGATATAGCTGCCATCCGGGCGGCGGCGGTTCTTGCGGACGCGGACGATCACGGCCTTGACCACGTCGCCCTTCTTCACCTGACCGCCGGGCTGCGCGCTCTTCACGCTGGCCACGATGATGTCACCGATGGAGCCATCGCGCCGGAAAGAGCCGCCCAGCACACGGATGCACATGATTTCTTTCGCGCCGGAATTGTCGGCGACGTTGAGCCGGGTTTGCGGCTGAATCATTTCGGTTTTCCTCCTTGCTCTATGACATGTCCCGCTGCCTCACGCGATCAGCCTGGCATCGGGCCGACTCGCGCACACGCGGGTTGTCACGCAGCGAGTGCGAATGGTGGCTTACTTCGCCTTTTCGATGATCTCCACCAGACGCCAGCGCTTGTCGTGGCTCAGCGGGCGGGTCTCCATCACGCGGATGGTGTCGCCGACGCCGCACTCGTTGTTCTCATCGTGCACCTTCAGACGGGCGGTGCGGTTCATGATCTTGCCGTACAGCGGATGACGGACGCGGGTCTTGATCTGGATGACGCAGGTCTTGTCCATCTTGTCGCTGACGACCACACCAATGCGGGTCTTGCGCAGGCCGCGCTCGGTGGTATTCTTCATTTCAGACATTGCTTGAGCTGCCTCCTTCTCTCAGCAATCAGGCCATTTCCTTCTGGCGCAGCACGGTCTTGACCCGGGCGATGTCACGGCGGGTTTCCGTGATCTGCTTCGGGTTCTGCAGCTGACCGGTCGCCAGCTGGAAACGAAGGGTAAACAGCTCAGCTTTGAGTTCCTTTTCGCGGGCAACCAGCTGTTCAACGCTCATCGCGGTATATTCACTTGCCTTCATCACTGTTCACCGCCTGCTTCTGTCGTTTTCGCGGTCTCCACGCTCGCGCGGGAGATGATCTTGGTCTTCAGGGGCAGCTTGTGAGCGGCCAGGCGCAGGGCTTCGCGGGCAGTCTCCTCGGGGACGCCGATGATCTCGAAGAGCACGCGGCCGGGCTTGACCACCGCCACCCAGTACTCGGGCGCGCCCTTGCCGGAACCCATGCGGGTCTCAGCGGGCTTGGCCGTGACGGGCTTATCAGGGAAAATCTTGATCCAGACCTGACCGCCGCGCTTGGTGTAGCGGGTCAGGGCGATACGGGCGGCCTCGATCTGCTGAGAGGTGACCCAGCAGGGTTCCGTCGCCTGGAGGCCGTAATCACCGTGCGCAAGGAAATTGCCGCGGTGCGCCTCACCTTTCATGCGGCCGCGGAAAACCTTGCGCCGCTTGACTCTCTTGGGCATCAGCATGGGGAATATCCCTCCTTGATCACTTGTCGGTCCTCTCGGCGCGCGGGGCGGGAGCGGCGGTCTTCTTGGCGTCGGGCAGCTTCTGGCCCTTGTAGATCCACACCTTCACGCCCAGGCGGCCGTAGGTGGTGCGGGCCTCAGCGAAGCCGTAGTCGATCTGGGCACGCAGGGTCTGCAGCGGGATGGAGCCCTCATGATAGTGCTCGCTGCGGGCGATGTCCGCGCCGCCGATCCGGCCGGAGACAGCGCACTTGATGCCCAGCACCTCGTGCAGCTTCATCGCGCGCTGGATGGACTGCTTCATCGCGCGGCGGAAGCCGATGCGCTTTTCCAGCTGCTCGGCGATGTTCTCCGCGACCAGCTGCGCGTCCGCGTCGGGGGTCTTGATTTCAACCACCTTGATGTAGGCGTCCTCACCGACGAAGGCCTTCACTTCCTGCTTCAGCTTCTCGATGTTCGCGCCCTTGGGGCCGATGATCATGCCGGGTTTGGAAGAATAAATGGTCACCGTCACCTTGCTGGCGGTCCGCTCGATATCGATGCGGCTGATGCCGGTGGCGTAGAACTTTTCCTTCAGCATTTTGCGGAGCTTGACATCCTCGACGAGGTTGTCCGCGAAGCTCTTCTGGCCGTCGTTCTTCTTGCCGGCGTACCAGCGGCTGCTCCAGTCGTAGATGACACCAACGCGGGCGCCATGCGGATTGACTTTCTGGCCCATGGATAAACCTCCTTTACTTCCTTTCGTCCAGCACGACGCTGATGTGGCTGGTGCGCTTGAGCATCGGGGATGCGCTGCCGCGGCTGCGCGCAACATAGCGCTTCAGCGTGGGGCCCGGGTTCGCATACACCTCTGCGACGTAAAGGTCCTTGCGGTTCATCTCCAGGTTGTTCTCCGCGTTGGCGATGGCGCTGTTGAGCACCTTGAGCACCAGCGGGGCCGCAGCCTTGGGGGTGAAGGTCAGAATAGCCTGCGCTTCTTCCGCGCTCTTCCCACGGATCAGATCGATCACGATCTTGGCCTTCCGAGGGGAGATGCGGACATACTTGGCGTGCGCCTGCGGACGCTTATCGGCGTTCTCGCGGCGGGCAGCCGTCTTTGTCTTGGAACGGGTTGCCATATCTCGTCACTCCTCTCGATTACTTCTTCTTGTCGCCCGCGTGGCCGCGGAACGTGCGGGTCGGGGCGAATTCGCCCAGCTTGTGGCCCACCATGTCCTCAGTCACATACACCGGCACATGCTTGCGGCCGTCATGCACGGCGATGGTATGGCCGACAAAATCCGGAAAAATCGTGGAAGCGCGGGACCAGGTCTGCAGCGGGGCCTTCTTGCCCGACGCATTCATTTCCTGTACACGCTTGAGCAGGGCTTCCTGCACATAGGGTCCTTTCTTGATGGAACGGCTCATTCGTCAGCTGCCTCCTTCCTGTGATGTGGGCAATTACTTATTGCCAGCGCGCTTGATGATCATCTTGTTGGAATACTTCTTGTGCTTCCTGGTCTTCAGACCCAGCGCGGGCTTGCCCCAGGGGGTCACAGGAGCGGGCATGCCCACCGGGCTCTTGCCCTCGCCGCCGCCATGGGGGTGGTCGTTCGGGTTCATCACAACGCCGCGGACGGTGGGACGGATGCCCATGTGGCGCACACGGCCGGCCTTGCCCAGGCGGACGTTCTCATGGTCGGTGTTGCCGACGGTGCCGATGGTCGCGCGGGCGTTCAGCGGCAGGCGGCGCATTTCACCGGAGGGCAGACGCACGGTGGCGTAGCCGTTTTCCTTGGCCATGAGCTGCGCGCTCATGCCGGCGGAACGGACCAGCTGGCCGCCGCGGCCGGGCTTCAGCTCCAGGTTGTGAATCAGGGTGCCGACCGGGATGCTGTTCAGCGGCAGGGCGTTGCCCACCACGATGTCAGCGCTGTCGGCGGAGATGATGGTGTCGCCCACATTCAGGCCGATGGGGGCCAGGATGTAGCGCTTCTCGCCATCCTTATAGTTGATCAGCGCGATGAAGGCGCTGCGGTTGGGGTCATACTCGATGGCCGCCACCTTGCCGGGCACGTCCAGCTTGTCGCGCTTGAAGTCGATCACGCGGTACTTCCGCTTGTTGCCGCCGCCCTGATGACGGACGGTGATCTTGCCCTGCGCGTTGCGGCCGGCGTTCTTTTTCAGATATTCGGTCAGGCCCTTTTCGGGGCTCTTCTTGGTGACTTCGCTGAAGGTCAGCCCGGACATGAAGCGGCGGGCAGGCGAAGTCGGCTTGTAGAATTTGATGGCCATGTCTTTGTCCTCCCTGCCTTACTCAGCCATGCTCTCGAAGAACTTGATCGGCTTGGAGTCCTTCTTCAGGATGACGTACGCTTTCTTGACTTCCGCGCGGCGGCCGGAATGCAGGCCCTGGCGCTTGATCTTGCCGATGGTGCGCACGGTGTTGACGCTCTCGACCTTCACGCCGTCATCGGCGAACACGGTCTCGACCGCCTTCTTGATTTCAACCTTGGTCGCGTCGATAGCGACTTCGAAAACGTAACGGCGGTCGGAAATGCCCTCGTACGCTTTTTCGGTCAGCACCGGGCGGATGATGACATCATGCGGATCACGGTTTGCCATTACTGATACACCTCCTCAGCCTTCTCCAGCGCGGCCTTGGTGATGACCAGCTTGCCGGCGTTCAGCACTTCGTAGACATTCAGGGTGTTGACATAGATCGTGCGGGCCTCGGCCAGGTTGGCGGTCGCGCGGACCACGTTCACGTCGGGCTCGGGCAGGACGACCAGCGCCTTGTGCTCGGCCTTCAGGGCCTTGAGCACCTGGGCCATCAGCTTGGTCTTGCCTTCCTTCAGGCTCAGCTCGTCGACCACGATGATGTCGCCGTCGTTCAGGCGGGAGGTCATCGCGGAGCGGAACGCCAGGCGGCGGACCTTCTTGGGCACGGCGATGAAGTAATCACGGGGAGTCGGGGCGAACACCACGCCGCCGTGACGGAACTGGGGCGCGCGGTTGCCATGATGGCGCGCGTTGCCGGTGCCCTTCTGGCGGTAGATCTTGCGGCCGCCTCCGCGGACCTCGCCGCGGGTCTTGGCCTTCTGGGTGCCCTGGCGCTGGGCGGCCAGGTAGGAGCGGACGACCAGATGCATGGCGGCCACGTTGATCGGGGCCGCGAAGAGGCCCTCGCTCAGCTCGACTTCGCCAATGGCCGCGCCTTCCATATTATAGAGTTTAGTCTTAGGCATCTTTGCTTCCTCCTAAGTTGTCGATGGATCAGGCTCAGGCCTTGACGCTGTCGCGGACAACCACGACGCTGCCATCCGCGCCCGGGATCGCGCCGCGGACCAGCAGCAGGTTGCGCTCGGCATCCACGCTCACGACTTCCAGGTTCAGGATGGTCACCCGCTCGCTGCCGGCGTGGCCAGCCATGTGCTTGTTCTTGAACACGCGGGACGGGTCAGAGTTGGCGCTCATGGAGCCCACGCCGCGGTGATACTTGGAGCCGTGGGCCATGGGGCCGGTGTGCTGGTTCCAGCGGGCGATGGGGCCCAGAGTGCCCTTGCCCTTGCTGGTGCCGGTCACGTCGATCCGGTCGCCGGCGGCGAACTGATCCACCTTGATCTGGTCACCCACGTTATAGGGAGCGCAGTCGTCGAACCGCAGCTCGCGCAGCACGCGCTTGGCGTCCACGCCAGCCTTCTTGAAATGGCCAAGTTCGGGGCGGTTGAGCAGCTTCTTGGCGCGCGCCTCGGGCATGTCGCCAAAGCCAACCTGCACGGCGTCGTAGCCGTCAGTCTCCACCGTTTTCTTCTGCACCACCGTGCAGGGGCCCGCCTCAATCACCGTCACCGGGAGAAGCCGGCCGTCGTCCGCGAAGATCTGGGTCATGCCGATCTTCTTTCCCACGATCGCTTTCTTCATTTCACGTTCCTCCTGCGATTACAGCTTCATTTCAATCTCGACACCAGCAGGAAGTTCGAGCTTCATCATGGCGTCCACCGTCTTGGGGTTGGGATTGACAATGTCGATGAGGCGCTTGTGCGTGCGGCGCTCAAACTGTTCGCGGCTGTCCTTGTACTTGTGGGTCGCGCGCAGAATGGTCACAATCTCGCGCTCCGTGGGGAGCGGGATGGGGCCGGACACGCGGGCGCCCGTCCGCTTGGCGGTCTCGACGATCTGCTGTGCGGACCGGTCGATGAGTTCATGCTCATAGGACTTGAGCTTGATGCGGATTTTCTGGTTGGCCATTGATGTACCTCCTTGATCGTTCTCGCTGCGCTCAGATTTGGCTGACAGCGCCCTGTGCACACCCGCGAGTGGAGCGGGCGGGAGAAGATGGCGTGCCGGGCCTGCGCTCGAGTCCGTTCGCCCGATTTCCGGGCTGGTCCACGGTAATTACCCGTCTGGCCGGACGGCAACTTACCGCTTCATCCCTAACGAACACCGTCGGTTATTATAACAGAATGCAGCGCCGTTGACAAGTCCCTTTTTGCGGGTTTTTTCAGAAAATTTTCAGAATTTTCCCATCCTTCCGGGCGGCAAAGCCTTTTCCCTCCGTATTTCCTGAAATGCGCATTTGACCACCGCCCCGCGTGTGTTCTCTCGAAGGCTTTGAAGGGCCGTTTTCACGCCTCCCCCTGCGGGAAATCGCGGATTCATTCTGCGATTTTCCTTGATTTGTCGGTGTTTCCGCAGGATTATTTGTCCACGCTTCCGGGTGTGCTTTTCGGCCACCCTGCAAAATGGGCCCGCGGCCGTATCCGGAGATACAAAAAGAAACGCTGCCCGGGACGGCAGCGTTTCATGTTTTCCGGGAGGCGCGGGCAGGCCCGGGGCGCGGTCCTCAGGGGATCTCCCCCACGGCCAGCAGGTTGTCCTTCCCCAGGCCGCACACATACGGATTCGCATCAAACCGGTAGCAGAAATCCAGGAAGTCCCGCTTCTGCCCGGGATCGCGCATGATCTTCAGCAGGATCTCGCGCGGAAGCGTGCGTCCGTAGGCGCCGGGGCCGGACAGGCGGACGTCCCGGACGCCCAGCTCCGTCAGGAGCCCCGCCAGCTCATCCGGCAGGAAGGTGTAGGTGATGCACCACGGCACGCCGCCGCGCTCGTACTCCGCGATCTCCGCCTCGCCGCCCATCAGCCCGTCCGCGAGCAGCTTTTCCGCCCGCCGCACGTCAAAGGAGAAGCCTTCCACCATGCGCTCCCTGCCGGCCACGCACCAGCGCACGAAGGGATCGTCGGCGTCCTCGTCCAGGATGAACTGGTTCTTCTGGATCGGATTGGCCAGATAGGGCAGCGAGCCCAGTCGGCTGGACACACTGAGCATGATCCGTTTCCGGGCGATGCGCACCAGTTCGGCGATCACCCGGTTCTGGTTCGGATAGGTGTAGGAGACCGGCGCGTCAAAGGAGATCACCAGATCGAAGGCGCGGTCCGGGAAGGCGCTCAGGTCCTCCAGCGCGCCCTTCACAAACGTGATCCTGTCCAGCACGCCCGCCTGCTCCGCCAGCTCCCGCGCCTTGTCGATCATCGGCTGGGAGATGTCGAAGTGGGTCACATGGCAGCCCTGCCGGGCCAGCAGGATCGAGAAGCGCCCGCTGCCCGCGCCGCCGTCGAACACCGTGCGGATGCCGTCCAGGTTCTCCAGCAGCTTCCGCTGGAGGTGGTCCTTCTGGATGATGTCGTCGATGTACGTCTCCTCCCGCCGGCTCTCCAACTCGCCCTTGTCCGGCTGATTCCACTGCCGCTCGGAAATCTTCTGACTGTAATCCATGCCGCACCTTCTTCCATATATAATGAAGCAGCGCCGGACAGCGTGCCGGGCCACCCGGCCGTTCCAGAATCTCAGCCGGCAGAAACAGTATATCATGGAAGCAGCGGGGGCTGAAGAGGAAATTGACAGGGCGCAGCGCAGCGTTCGGGGGAAGGACACCCATCTTTCCGAAAAGGCCTTCCCTCTGGGCAGGAGGTTTTCTTTTGCGATGCATGCTCAGCCGGATCCGCTTATGTGCAGATGGCCCTGCGGGCGCTTCCCTCCCCCGGACGCAAAGAAAAAGCCCGGCATCGCTGCCGGACTCTCCTCTTCCGAGGTGCCACCCGGATTTGAACCGGGGCATAAAGGTTTTGCAGACCTTTGCCTTACCGCTTGGCTATGGCACCAAAAGAGAATGGAGCGGTAGACGGGGCTCGGACCCGCGACCTCCACCTTGGCAAGGTGGCGCTCTACCAGCTGAGCTACTACCGCATGAATATGGTGCCGCGGGGCGGAATCGAACCACCGACACGCAGATTTTCAGTCTGCTGCTCTACCGACTGAGCTACCGAGGCATATGTGTGGCGACCCGGAAGGGGCTCGAACCCTCGACCTCCAACGTGACAGGCTGGCGCTCTAACCAACTGAGCTACCGGGCCACAGTGTGCGAGTGGGAACAACAGGGCTCGAACCTGTGACCCCTTGCTTGTAAGGCAAGTGCTCTCCCAGCTGAGCTATGCTCCCGTGGTGAGGAGCCTGTCTCCCCCGCGCTGCACGGCTCCCTGCCGCGCTTGTCTATCTTACCCCATTCAAGTCAGTTTGTCAAGCATTTTTTTGCGGCTGTTTCGCTTTTTTTGTTTTCCGTCCCCTGCGCGCCTCGCGGGCCATGCTTCCTCCGGGCGTTTCCGGGCCGCCTGCGCGCCGTGACAGAAAAGCCTCTTCCGCAAAAGAACGGCCTTTCCGGAGGAAGCGGGATCCGGCCGGAATGGAGACTCCTACCCCCCCCCCGGAAAAGAGGCCGCTTTCCTCTGAAGCTGAGCCCGAAGCCGCGCAGCCGTCCGGATCGGCCGGAGAGGGGACGCCTGCGATGCTTCATAACAAAATTCTTCATAAAAGGCGACAGGAATTGCCACCTTCCGTGTCGAAATTTTCCATGTGTTCCGGTATACATCGTGCGTTTACGTTGATTTCACTTAACTTTCACAAAATTAAATCTGTATTGTATCTTTTCAAATAGTAAAAGTTTTGATATAATTTCACCGTAGCAAGGAGGGGAAGCCGTGGGAATGACAAATCTGCTCCTGCGCAGCGTGCGGGAACGCGGCGTCTCTTATACCTGGCGCCGCGGACTGGAGATCGTGGCCGACCGGCTCTGGGGGCCCTGGGATCACCTGTGGCGGAATGTGCGGACGGATGCCGGAACACTGCAGGCCATGCGGGAGCAGATCCCGGCGGCCGGGCTCATCAGCGTGGTCATCCCCGTGTACAATCCGCAGGAGAAGCATCTGGCCGCCCTCCTGGAATCCCTGCGGGGCCAGGTCTATCCGGACTGGGAGGCCTGCCTGGTCAATACGGGCGACAGTGAAGCCATCCGCGCCCTGCTTCGGGAGGCGGCGGAGCACGAGCCCCGCTTCCGCGTCTTTGCGCACGAAAACGAGGGCATCGCCGGCAACACGAATTTCGGCATCCGCGAAGCCCGGGGCGAATGGATCGCCCTGTGCGACCACGACGACCTGCTGACCGCGGACGCGCTGTGGCGGCTGGCCGAGTGCGCCGTGCGGGAGGCGCCCGACGTGATCTACACCGATGAGGACAAGGTAACCGAGGACGGCCGCCGGCATACGGATCCGCATTTCAAGCCGGACTTCTGCCCGGACGATCTGCGCGCTTCCAATTATGTCTGCCATCTGCTGGCGGCGCGGCGGGAGCTGATGCGCGCGGTGGGCGGGCTGCGGCCGGACTTCGACGGCTCCCAGGATCACGATCTGACCCTGCGGCTGGCCGGGGCGACGGCGCGCATCAGCCATGTGCGGCACATCTGCTATCACTGGCGGACGGTGGGCGGCTCCATGAGCCACCAGCACCTGGACCGCTGCCTGGACGCGGGCCGGCGGGCGGTGCAGGAGGACATGGCCCGCATCGGCTGGCCGGGCAGCGTGAGCGTGGAGCGCGATGTGCTGCGGCTGCGCTACGACGTGCCGGAGGGGGCCCAATGCGCGGTGCTCTGCTGGGGCGAAGGCGCGGCGGAGCGGCGGGAGGCGGTGCTGCGGCTCGGCTGGCGCGGCGTGCGCGTGGAGGCCCTGCAAACGGCGGCGGAGGTGAACGAGGCCGCGGCGAGGGCAAAGGAGAACTTCCTGCTGCTTGTGCGGGCGGACTTTGCGCCGCAGGGGGCGGATTTCCTCCGCGAGCTGATGATGTACGCCCAGCGCGATGATGTCGGCGCCGTGATGCCCGCGGTGGTGGACCGGCGGGGCCGCATCGTGCACGCGGGCGGCGTGGTGGCGCCGGACGGCAGCTGCACGCCCCGGCTGCGCGGGCTGGAGGTGCGCGCCGGCGGCTGGCACATGAAGGCCCGGCAGAGCGCGAATGTCAGTGTGACGGCGCCCTGCGTGCTTATGCGGCGGGATCACTTCCTGCCCATCGGCGCCAACTGGACGGACTGGTGCCTGGCCCTCGGCGAAAGGGGCCTCCGCCATGTGTACACCCCGCACGCGCGGGCGGTGCACCGGGGGCCGGTGAGCTGCCAGCCGGCGTCGGCCTGGGGGCAGCGGCGGGATCCCTGCTGGCATCCGCAGCTGGATCCGCGGAAAGCCGACTACTCGATTCTCAGGGAGAAACAGGAGACATGAATCAGGAGAAAATGCTGCAGGCGGTGCGGGAGCTGCCCGGCACCATCGGCCTGTACGTGAAGAACACCGTGACGGGCGAGACGGTTTCATTCCAGCCGGACGCCGCGGTCGGGGCGGCCAGCGTCATCAAGATGATAATCATGGCGGAGGCCTTCCGGCAGCAGGAGGCGGGCGAGGCCGACTTTGCCGAACCCTTCACCATCCGCCCGCAGGACAAGCTTCCCTCCTGCGGCGTGCTGACCTACCTGCACGACGGGCTCACGGTGCCGCTGGGCGACCTGGTCACGCTGATGATCATCGTCAGCGACAACACGGCCACCAATCTGCTGATCGACCGACTGGGCCGGGACCGCATCAACCGGATGATCGAATCCCTCGGCTTCACCGCCACGCGGCTGAACCGCAAGTTGTGGCAGCCGGAGCTGTCCCGGCAGGGCATCCAGAACTACGTCAGCGCGGGCGAGATGGGGCGCTTCCTCGAGATGCTGATGCGCGGCGAGGTCGTCAGCCCGTCCGCCTCGGAGAAAATGCTGAAGATCCTCGGCGACCAGCGGCTGAACGGCAAGATGCCCTTCTTCCTGCACAGCATGGGGATCCGCTGTGCCCACAAGACCGGCGAGGACGACGGCATCACCCATGACGTGGGCATCATCTGGACCGACGAGCCCCGCATCTTCTGCTTTGTCAGCGAACAGACCGACGTGTCGCGGGCCGAGGGCCTGCTGCAGCTGCTGGCGCTGGAGAGCATCCTGTGAGGTGAGGGCATGCTGTCCGTGGCGATGGCCGTATGCAATGGGGAAAAATACCTCGATGAACAGATCGCGTCCATCCTGCCGCAGCTGGCGCCGGAGGACGAGCTGGTCATCTCGCTGAATCCCTCGACAGACCGCAGCGGGGAGCTGCTGCAGGCCTGGGCGGAGCGGGACGCGCGGATCCGGCTGGTGCAGTGCCCGGTGGCGGCCGTCGTCGCGAACTTCGCCAGCGCGCTGGGGCACTGCCGCGGGGAGCTGATCCTGTGCAGCGATCAGGATGATCTCTGGCTGCCGGGCAAGGCGGAGCGGCTGCGGCAGGTCTTCCGCGAGCCGGCCGTCATGGCGGCGGTGCACGCGGCGGAGCTGGTGGACGCCGGCGGCAAGCCGCTGCCCGTGCAGGAGGCGGAGAAGCCGCCCCACGACATCACAATCTGGCAGATTCTGCGCAGGAATGAGGTGCGCGGATGCTGCCTCGCGCTGCGGCGGACAGTGCTGGACATCGCGCTGCCGCTGCCGGAGGCCCTGCCCATGCACGACAGCGCGCTGGGCCTCGCCGCGGCCTGCCTGGGCCGGGTGACCTACCTGCCGGAGCGGCTGCTCCGCTATCGCCGCCACGGGGACAATTACAGCCCCAGCCGGCGGCAGCGAATCGGGAAAATGCTGCGTGACCGCATGCAGCTTGTGCACTATCTCACTCTCGTCCGGCGGCGCATGAGGGCCGCGGATCACGCTTGAAGGAGGAAAACCAATGCCAAAGAAGAAGACCCGGCCGGAAGAAGAGGTTCTGACCGAGACTGCCGAGGAGCGCGAGCACAAAAAGCTGCTGATCCTGGCCCTGCTGGAAATCACCCGCCGCCACACAGATGTGGATCACCCCATGCGCTACCAGCCGCTGATCGACGCGCTGGGCGCCGAGTACGGCCTGACCGCGACCCGCAAGAGCGTGCAGCGCAACCTGCTCACCCTGCAGGGCGCCGGCTATCCGCTGCACTTCCAGCACGGCTGGTACTACGAGCATGAGTTCAGCCCCACCGAGCTGAACCTGCTGCTGAACACGCTGAACTGCGCCGGCGGCCTGTCCGACGAGCAGCGCAGCGAGCTGCGCAGGAAGATCTGCGGGCTGGGCAACGAGCACTTCCGCCCCGAGGAGCAGGAGAACAGCGGCAAGCCGAACAACCCGGAATTCCTGCACACCATGGAGGTGCTGCAGGAGGCGATCCGCCAGGGCCGCATGGTCAGCTTCCACTACGGCAACTGGGATGTGGACAAGCAGCTGCATCCCCGTGTCGATGAGAAGGGCAAGGCGAAGCTGTACCACATCAATCCCTACCGCGTGCTGACCGCCAACGGCCGCTACTACCTGGTCTGCAACGTGGACAAGTACAACACGCTGACCCACTTCCGCATTGACCGCATCATGGACATCGCCCTGCTGAAGAAGCTGGTCAAGCCCATGGCCCGCGTGGAAGGCGCGGAGAACGGCATTGAACTGTCCGAGTACATCAACAACCATCCCTACATGTACAGCGGCCGTCCGAAGCGCTGGCACATCCGCGTGGAGCGCTCCATCATCAACGACGTGCTGGACTGGTTCGGCATGAACGTGCGCTTTGAGCATGTGACGGATCAGTGTACGGACGTGGTGGTGCGCTGCGATGAGAATTCGCTGAACTACTGGCTCAAGCGCTACGGCGATCACGCCCGCCTGCTGACCTGAGCCGTCCGCGCTGTACAAAACAATGAAACGCTGCCGTCCCGGGCGGCGTTTTTTTTGGATGCACGCGGCAACCGTTCCTGCTCAGTTTCCGGGGGAAGGAGGATTTGGGCACTGATTGCATATGCTCAGGCGCAATTGCTGCCAGAACTACCACGTCCGCGTGGGCGACACCCTGGTAAAGATCACCGACAACTGCCCCGTGAACAAGAAGGTCTTCCAGGTGGGCGACGCGGCCTTCATCTCCTTCGCCCCCGACTGCGTGCACCTGCTGCAGGCCGAGACC
Source organism: uncultured Clostridia bacterium (assembly GCA_946538975.1). GTDB lineage: Bacteria > Bacillota > Clostridia > Christensenellales > Aristaeellaceae > RUG11272. The sequence continues at coordinate 14,894 of CAMNHF010000001.1, forward strand.
GCCGAGGCATGACCGGCTGACCCAGTCTGAATCCGTTCCACGAAAAAGCACCTCCCGCAGGATCCGGCCCGTTCCCGTGACGGCGCCATGGTCCTGCGGCGGGGTGTTTTTTCGGCGCGAAGTCCTCTCCGGTGACTGTCCCGTGATGCACGGCCGCTGCGCAAGCATTCACCGGCGGATTGCATTTCATCGCAGCTGAATGATACCCAAATAGAAGGGTTCAGCCAAGCCTCCGGCCCGGCTGAACCCTTCTTTCCTGGATGCGGGCTTTTCACGGCCCCTATGAAAGAGACAAAACGAGGCTGCAGCACGCAGCCCCTCACAACCTCTCTCCGTTCTCGTCGAACAGGATGCCGCGCATGCACAGGCGGGGCTCGTCGCGGTCGTAGTCCCAGCTGTGGTGGGCGTCGCCGTCGCAGAAGCGCTTCACCGGGCAGGCGCAGCAGGTGGGATTGCGCTCCGCCAGGGACTGCCGGAAGATGCCGAAGCGCTCCCGCCAGACCTGCGTGAAGTCATCCCGGTAGATGCTGCCCTGGATGGTCTTTGCATTGCGCTCGATGTCCAGGCAGGCGCAGATGTCCCCCTCGGCGGTGACGCTGGCCACGAGCCGCCCCGCCGCGCAGAGGTAGAACCAGTCGCGCACATCCCGCTCGAATTCCGGCCCCAGATAGTGGCAGCAGCCGTAGGTCACCGGCTGGCCCTTCTGCCGTTCCTCCCGGATGAAGCGCAGCACCCTCCGGTGGTCCTCCGGCGTGAGCAGCAGCTCCGGATGCAGGCGGGCCCTGCCGATCGGCTCGATGGCCGTCAGCCGCCAGGCGTCGATGTCCAGCCCCTTCATCACCTCGTAGAGGACCGGCAGCTCGCCGATGTTCCGCCGCGTCACCACGGTGGTGATCATGACGTGGCGGAAGCCGCCGCAGTCCAGCAGCGCCTGAATGCCCGCCATGGCCCGCTGCCAGGCCCCGGGCGCGCCCCGCATCGCGTCGTGGGTCGCCTCCAGCCCGTCGATGCTCACGGAGATCGTGCGCAGGCCCGTCTCCCGCAGGCGGCGGGCGGCCGCGGCGTCGATCAGTGTGGCGTTGGAGGTCATGCCCCAGCGGTAGCCCAGCGCCGCAGCGTCCGCCATGATGTCGAAGAAATCCTTCCGCAGCATGGGCTCGCCGCCGGTGATGCACAGCAGCAGGCCGGAGATGTCGAAGTCCCGGCGCACCTTCACCAGCAGGTCATGGATGACCGGCGCCGGCAGGTCCGCCGGGGGCACATCGCCGCAGCTGGAGCCGCAGTGCTCGCAGCGCAGGTTGCACCGGGTGGTCAGCTCGAGGAAGAGGTTCTGCAGCCGCGGCTCCCGGAAGAGCTGCTCCCGGTAGTCCGCCCGGGCCTCCAGATATTCGGCTTTCAACGCATCCCGATCCGCCATCATTCCGCATCGGCTCCTTACATCTCGTTCGGGCCCGGACCGTAGACCGTTTCCATCAAGTGCTCCGCCTCCCGCTGCACTGCCTCCGCCGACGGCCGCTCCGCGGCAAGGCTCTCCCAGCGCCGGGCCAGCTTGTCCACGGCGCGGCATGTCTGCTCCAGAATCGCGTCCGCCGCGGGATTGGCGCAGCGGGCCAGATCATCCGCCATATCCTCCATCCCCCAGATCGCATCCATCAGGACGATCACAGGCATCAAGGGTCTCATGCGCATTCTCCTTCCTGCCGGCGCTCAGCGGTCCGGCCCGGGACCGTACACGATCACCATCGGCGCTTCCCGTTCCCTGCGCCTGGCCATCTCCCGCAGCGGCCCGGCGTACTTGCGGAGCAGGCTGTTCAGTGTCCCGGCCGTTTCCTCCATCAGGCTGCAGACCTGCGGCTCGTCCTGACAGAAGGAGAAACCCTGTCCCAGCCGGCGGATCAGGTCCAGCCTCTCCTGCAGCTCGCGGATGCGCTGCTGCCGTTCATCGCTCTTCATATGCTCTCTCCTCCCCTGCGCGGGATTGATGCGTTACTGCTCAGCGTCTGGGGGAAAGAAACCCTTTTCGAGGCCGAAAAGGGCTTTCCTTCCCCCAGGCCCCCATCTTTCCCCAAAGGCCTTTTCCTTTTGGGGGGAAGAGGTTTTTGCGATGCATGCGCAGCCGGACAGGCTCAGGCGCAAATTGCCCTGCGGGCTGAGCAGTAACATTGATGCTGCCATCATCATACACCGCTTCCGGCTTTTCCGCAAGAGTGCAGCGGCCGCGCTCGTGAATCAGCTTCACAGATCGTTGCCGCCCAGCCCGCAGGCCAGGATCGCCTGAACGTGTCCCGGGACCGTGCAAAAACCCCCACTCCCAAAGAGAAGCCTTTTCGGAAGGATAGGGGCCTGGGGGAAGGGAAAGCCTTTTCCGCCCGGAAAAGGGTGCCCTTCCCCCAGACACCGGGCAATAACCACAAATCGCTTGCATCCCGGCCTTTGTGTGGTAGAATAGGGCATGGCGAAGCCCTCTCCCGCATCCCCACAGACAGGAGTGCGATTCGTATCATGATTGCCATCCCGCTGGCGAAAAAGATCGCCGAACTCTTCCTGATCCTGTTCACGACGGCCGCGCTGGTCAAGGGCGGCGTCCTGAAGGCCGAGCACAGCCGCGTGCTGTCGAAGCTGTCGCTGTATTTCGTGACCCCCTGCGTGATCTTCAACTCCTTCCAGAAGGAGCTCACGCCGGAGATCCTGCAGGGGCTGCTGGTCGCCTGCGGGCTGGCCGTCGTCTTTCAGGCGCTGTTCTTCCTGCTGGCGGCGGTGCTGCGGCGCGTCTGGCGGGCGACGGAGGTGGAGCGCGCCTCCGTGGTGTTCACCAATGTCGGCAACCTGATCATCCCGCTGGTCTCCTTCGCGAAGGGGCCGGAGTGGGTCATCTACACCAGCGCGTACATCCTGGTCTTCAACCTGCTTTTCTGGAACGTGGGCCTCAGCATGTTCGACAGCGAGCGGGCGCCGGATCTCCGCAAGGCGCTGCTGAACCCGAACATTCTGGCCATCGCGGCCGGGCTGATCGTGCTCTTCACCCGCCTGCGCCTGCCGGAGCCGCTGGCCCTGGCCTTCAGCGACGTGGCCGGCATGATCGGGCCGCTCAGCATGATGATCACCGGCATGGTGATCGGCGGCATGACCTTCCGCGGGATGTTCGCCAACCGCCGGGTGTTCGGCGTGATCTTCTTCCGGATGATCCTCGCCTCGGGCCTCGCCGTGTGCGCCGCGGCCCTCGCCGCCCGCGTCCTGCCGGTCGACAGGGGCATCGTGATGATCGCCCTGCTCGGGGCCATCGCGCCTTCTGCCTCCAACACGAACCAGGTGGCCATCCTCTACAACAAGGACGCCCCCTACGCCTCCGCGATCACCGTGCTGACCACTCTCTCCTGCATCGCGACCATCCCGCTCTGGGTGACGGTCTACGAGGCGCTGGCCGGTTGACGGAAACCGCAGCACGAAAAAAGCCGCCTGCAGCAAAATGTGCTCAGGCGGCTTTTGGCATGGCGGTCAGTCCCCTTCCCCGCCCTGCATGCTGCGGTTCATGCGCGCATAGCTGCCGTTCAGGGCCAGGAGCTCCTCGTGAGTGCCGCGCTCGGTGATGCGGCCGTCCTCGATCACCAGAATCTGATCTGCGCTGCGGATCGTGGAGAGCCGGTGCGCGATGGAGATGATGGTGCGCGTCCCCGCGATGCCGGCGATGGTGACCAGGTTCGTGATGCTCTCCGGGATCATGTGAGCGTAGAGCAGCTCGAAATCCCGGGTGGCGGCATAGGTACCCGCCTCCAGAATCTGGTTCAGGATCTCCCCCGGAATCGGATCGGCCTTGTAGCTGCGGCAGCTGCGCCTCTCCAGCAGCACCTTCATGGCTTCATTCATCGGTGTTTCCTCCTTCGGCTGCTTCGGGAGAACGTGATCGCCCGGATGCGGGAGATGCAGGTTTACCTGGACAAGGTGACCTGGAAGCTGAACTATTTCACCGAAAAGCTCCACGCCTGCGAGCAGGCCGGCGAAAAAGAGCCCTGAGCTGCCGCCAAACCAAAAACAGCCGTCCGTCCCTGTCGGCGGAGGGCTGTTTTGCGTTCAAGGCAGCAGCCTGCGCGGACCGTCACCGGCTCACGCGCAGGCTGCTGTTTTATCGATGGAATCTGTCTGTCACTTGAACACCACGTCGAAGGCGTTGTAGAAGTAGAAGCGGGACACCAGGGTCTGATGCAGCTCCGTGGAAGAGCAGAAGTAGAGGTTGTTCACGCTCTTGTCGGTGCCGTAGCTGAAGTCCTCGCTGTCCGCGATCATGGCCTTCATCAGCTCGGCGTTCACGTCGTACATCATGTCGCGCTTGCTGCCGCAGGCCGCATAGATGAAGAAGCTGTCCCTGTACTCGCTCTGGGCGGCCAGGGCGTCCTTCAGCATCTGAATCTGCTCCTCCACGGGCATCTCCAGGCTCATTTCCGCCGCGCCGGAGATGTTGGCGGAGAAGGGCATGAACCAGTAGGCCCGGTCCAGGCTGTGGAAGAACTGATGCCAGCAGGCATAGCAGCCGCGGGAGAAACCGGCGAAGGCGCGGTGCTCGCGGGAGGCGATGAAGCCGGCGTCGTCGGTGGTCTCGGCGTAGGTGCGGTAGGTGCTCTCCACGGCGGGCATCAGGTCGTCGCGCATCTCCTTCGTGGAGAAGGCCTCCATGTCGATGGCGCGGTTCTCGTAATCGTAGTAATAGCAGGGGAAGACCATGATGAAGGGCTCGGTGATGCCGACCTCGATCATGTTGTCCAGCGCGTTCTTGGCCTTCTCGTCGGTGATGAAGCTGTCCTGGGTCTCGTTGGTGCCGGGCAGGAAGTAGATGATGTTGTAGCGCTCGGTGCCGTTCTCGTCGTAGCCGTAGGGCAGGTAGACATTGGCCCAGGTCGCCAGCTCGTCACCGTAGGCGGTGGTGGTGTAGTCCAGGCGCACCACGGTGCCGGGCTGTTCGGAGGGGGCTTCGTAGAACTTGTTGTCGTACTTTTTGTAGGTGGTTTCCACGCCGATGACATCGGTGGTCGTGGTGACCTTCTTGTCCTCAGGCGCGGTGCGGCCGTCCGCCAGGGCGGCTGCCGCGCTCAGGAGAACCGTCAGGGCCAGGAGGATTGCTAGCAGCTTTTTCATGGGGATGCTCCTTTCCGGATGGTACGCCCCGGAAGACGGCCGGAACCGCCTCCGGGGACAGCGCGGGTCGTGAGATCAGGCTTCCTTCGCCTGCTTTTTCGCCTTCTGGCCGCTGACAATGGCCAGGGCCAGGAAGAGGACAGCCAGCACGCCGGTGCCGATCTGGCCGTATTTGATGGCGTCCTGCCACCAGCGGTAGGGCTCCTCCACGACGGTGCTGTAGCCCATGCCGTTCATGGCGTTGGAGTTGGCCACGGTGTAGAGGATGTGCTTGGTGGCTTCCCGCATGGCGGTGACCACCTTGGGATCGTTCTCGTAGCCCTTCAGCTTGTCGGACCACTTGGAGGCGTCGTTGCAGTCCCAGCCGTCGCCGCCGGCTAGCAGGCCCTGGATGACGTCCATGAAGGCGTTGTTGTTGGAGAAGTCGGTCAGGGCGAAGCCGGGCATGCCAAACTCCCCGCGGAGGACGTTGGTGATCAGGTTGTAGTCGCCGCCGGCCCACACGGTGCCCAGACGGTTGAAGGAGGTCATTACGCAGTAGGCGTTGGCGTCCGCGATCGGATACTCGAAGGCCTGCAGATAGATCTCGCGGGCAGCCTGCTCATTGGTCCACACGCAGATGCCGTCGCGGCCGGTCTCCTGGTCGTTGAAGGCGAAGTGCTTGTTGTACACATACACGCCCTTGGACTGGATGCCGGCGGTCTCCGCGGCGCAGGTCTTGCCGGAGATGAACGGATCCTCGGAGTAGTACTCGAAGTTGCGGCCGGAATAGGGCGTGCGGTGGATGTTGGCGCCAGGGCCGTAGATGCCCGAGTACGCCTTGCGGTTGGCCATCAGGCAGTCATTGCCCATGGAGCGGCCGACCGCCTCGGCGATGGCGGTGTCGAAGGTGGCGGCCATCACGTCCTCGGAGGTGTAGCTGGTGGAGGAGGAACCGCCGGTCAGGGTCGCGGTGATGCCCTGCGGGCCGTTCTCGTCCTTGGTGGCAGGCTTGCCGACCGACTTGACCGTCGCGGTGGCGTGGTAGGTCTGGCCGATCAGTTTCACCATCTCGTTGAACTTCACCTGATCCATCAGGTCGTCCCAGGTGTAGGTCTTGCCGTCGGAGAGGGTGACGGAGCCGTCCAGCGGCACACCGATGAAGTGGGCCAGGGTCAGGGTGCCTTCCTTGGCCAGGGTGGGCATGGTGCCCTGTCCGTCGGAATCAATGATCGTGTTCAGACCCTGCACCAGCTCCGCGTTGGCCGGAATCTGCACCGCGGCCTTGTAGACGCTGCCGGAGAGGTCCGCCTTAGGCATGGTGCCGGCCCAGTCGGAACGGGTGAGGTAGACGATGTCGTTGGCAGTGTCGCTGTCCACCTTGTTCAGGTCGCCGTGTTCCAGCTGGTTGGTAATGGCCACGCCGGTGCGGCTGGTGGCATAGGTGGTCTTGTCCAGGGAGCCCTGCTTCCAGACCACGGCCAGATCCGCGCGGCCCTCGCCCACCATGCGGCCGGTGTCGACGGTGCCGTTGGCGGTGTCGTTCTGGGCAGCTTTCTGCAGCAGGATGTTGTTCAGGGCGTCGTGCGCGCCGTTGCCGGCCGCGAAGTAGTAATTGCCCGCGTCGACGATGTAGGTCTTCGCGCCGTTCGCGTCATAGGCGCGCAGCTCGGTCTTCGCGACGGTCACCGTGGCGGTCACGGTCTTGCCGGCGGGCACGTCCACCTTGGTGTAGCCAACCAGCTCCACGGCAGCCTTCTCAATGCCGTTCTGCCGGTCATAGTCGGTGTAGGGGCTCTGCATGTAGATCGTGACGGCCTCGCGGGCATCGCGGGCGGAGGGATTGGTCACGTCGACGGTGAAGTCGAAGTGGTCGCCGCTCTCCTTCATGCTGAGCTTGCCGTAGGTCAGATTGCTGTAGTTGAGGCCGTAGCCGAAGGGGAAGGCGACGGTCTTCGCGTAGTCGTATTCGCCGACCTTCGCGTTGCCCAGCACCCAGTCCTCGTAGCGGGTCTCATAGTAGCGGTAGCCGATATAGATGCCTTCCTGATAGACCACATAGTACTCGTTGTTGGTCTTGGCGAAGGCCAGACCCGCTTCCGCCGCGTTGGTGTAGGAGGTCACATAAGCGTTCTGCACGGCGGGAGAGGTCTTGTTGTCATAGCAGTAGGTGTCCACCAGGCGGCCGGAGGGATTGACCTTGCCGTTCAGGATGTCGCCGATGGCGCGGATGCCGCTCTGGCCCACGTTGCCCACCCACAGGCAGGCGTCGATGCCGTAGTCCACGCCGCACACGGCGGGCTCCAGCACATCCACCTCCACCGCGTTGGCGGTGTTGAGCAGGACGACGATCTTCTTCACGGTGCCCTCGGCCTTCAGATCGGCCAGCTTCTGGAGCAGATCGCGCTCCTCCTGGCTGATGGAGAGCATATTGCCGTTCGCATCGGAGGCGCCAACGACGGGCAGATCCTTGCCCTCGCCGCAGACACGGCCGATGACCACGATGGCCGCGTCGCCGTAGTCCTTCACGGAATCCCACTCGGCGGCGGTGTAGACGCTCTGGGGAACCTCGTTGACCTTGAATTCCTCATTCTTGAAGATGTAGTTGTTCAGGGAGCCGCCGGCGTCCTGCAGGCCGTACTTGCTGCCCGCGCCCTCGCGGTAGAAGGCCCACAGAGTGGGGTTCACGGAGAACCCGTCCTGTTCCAGGGCGTCCTTGAGCAGGATGGCCTTGCTGTTGTCCATGCCGCCGGAGCCGGTGCCGCCGTAGACAAAACGCGCGGAGGAGGTGCCGAAGAGGCTGACCTTCTCGCTGCCGGCGAGCGGCAGGGCGTCCCCGCGGTTCAGCAGCAGCACGGCGCCGTTTGCCACCACGGACTCACAGATGAGGTCGGCGGCCGCCGCCTGCTCCGCGCTGGTCTCATAGTCGGCCACAAAGCGGGGCGGCAGGGCTTCCGCGCTGTCATCCACCTTGGGCGGCGGGGCGTCGATGCCCAGCACCATGTCGATGATGGCGGTGTAGTTGTTTGCGATGGGGCCGGCGATCATCAGGAACACAAACAGGAAAGCGAAAATCCCGCAGAGGATTTTCCAGACCAGCTTGCCCTTGGGTTTTCCGTTCGCTTTCTTGGCCATGGTGACGCTCCTTTATCTCCAGAGAGGCTGCACAGAGGGGGAAAGGGCCGCCGCACTCGCTGTACGGCGGCCCGTTGGTTCAGGCTGGGGGAGGATTACTCGGTGATGTCGAACACGTCGATGGTGTCGGTCACGTTGGAGCAGCTCACAATCTTGTTCTCCAGGGTGACGTCGTCCAGATCCTCGCGGAGGTCTTCCACGGTGATCACGGTGCCGGCGATGTTGTGGTTGGCGATGAAGTCGGCGGCGCCATCGTCAGAGCCGTCCGGGAAGGCGATCTCGGTCATCTCGTCGGTCCAGGCGAAGGTGTCCAGCACCATCGCATAGCCCAGCACATTGCGGCCGAAGCCCTTGCCGTGCTGCTCGAAGTAGATGCCGTCCACGGTGTCCAGGGTGATGTCGAAGTGGCAGGCTTCGTCGTCGGCGGACTCAACCTTGGTGTAGGTGCCGGAGTACACGATGACCTTGTTGGCCTTCAGGCCGGGGTCGGTGGTGCCGAAGGTGTACACGCGGTAGAACAGCTCATAGTTGGTCTCGTCGCGCAGGACCAGGGAGATGTCGGAGGTCCACCACCAGCCCACCGCGTCGATGAAGTCGGTTTCGCTCAGATTGTAGGTGCTCAGGATCGGGGCCGCGGTGGCGGCGGAGACGATGGACAGGGCCAGCACGAGGGCCAGGACCAGGGCGATCAGTTTCTTCATGGGAGTTCCTCCTTCATTTGGCTCCGCGTTGCCGCGGGCTCATGTTGTGATCTCAGTTTAGCGGATGCCCGGCGGCCGTTCAAGCCGAACCGCGCAACTGTTCCTTTTCACATCGTAACTGACCGGGATGCAGCGGCAGGGCGCATTGAGCCCCGCGGCTCAGCGGACCGTGATGGTGCGGGTCAGCGTGGCGGTGCCGGCCTCGCTGCCGTCGTCCAGCACATCGACGCGCTCCACGCGGGTGACCGTCACGGCGCCGTCCTCTGCGGTCTCCACGGTCTCCGTGCCCTCGCCGGTCAGGCAGGTCTCGCGGACGAGGCTGATGATGAGCTCCGTCTCCGTTTCGCCCGCGTCGGCGGAGAACACGTCCCACAGGCCGTAGATCTCGCCGCTGCCCTTCATCAGGGTGTAGCCGAACTCGCCCTCATAGCCCTCCGGCCAGCTGCCGCCGAGGTCGATGGAGATCGTGATGTGCTCATAGTCCACGCCGTTCAGGCGCAGGCTCAGGCTGAAGCCGTCGTCCTTCTCCTCCAGGGAGGCGCTCGGCGGCATCTGCTCCCAGGTCCAGCTCTGCGGCTGGTCCGCGATCATCGCGCAGTCGTAGGCAAAGCCCTCCCGGCTCATGCGGGCGGTGAGCGCCGTATGGCCGTTCAGGCTGCCCTCGCAGAGGATCGCGCCGTCCGCGTCCTGCCACAGCTTCAGGGAGGCTGTCTCAAAGGGGATGACGCCCTCCTCCGCCTCCGCGTCGGTGACGGCGGCGGTCAGGGTCCAGCTGCGGCCGTCCAGCATGCGCAGCAGCACGTCATAAGGGTCTTCGGCCGCGGCCAGAGCGGCGGGCAGGGTCAGCAGCGCCAGGGTGAGCAGCAGGGCAAATACTTTCTTCATGATGATCTTCCTCGTTCCGTTGTGATTCGCTTATTCCGCATCGGCTGCAGGCCAGAGCACGCCGTCGACGAAGGCGTTGTAGAGATAGTAGCGGCTGGTGAGATCCTGGTGGATGTTGTCGGACATCACATAGTAGAAACTGTTGACGGAAGGATCCGTGCCATAGCTGAAGCGGGGATCAGCCGCCACGCTCCGGGCCAGCTCGCCGCAGCCCACGGAAGCGCCGTCCTCGGGGCCGCCGCTGGCCATGTAGATGAAGACCGGCAGCTCCGGGTTCCCCATCACGGGGGCAAAGCTCTCCAGCTCGCCGAAGGCGCCGCTGAAGGGCAGGAAGGTGCGGCAGTAGTCCGTCATGTTCGGCAGGAGGGTCCAGGTGACGCCGCTGCCCATGGAGAAGCCGCTGATGGCCCGGAAATCCCGGGAGGCGCGGAAGCCGGCGTCGTCGGCGGTCTCCGCATAGGTGCGATAGCTTCCCTCCACCAGGGGCATGATCTCCTCCCGCATCTCGCGCAGGAACAGCTCCGGATCATAGTTGGTGCCGCGGCCGAAGTAGTAGGTGGCCGTCACCAGGATGAAGGGGCGCGTGATGCCCAGGGCGATCATGTGGTCGAAGGCGTTCTTGGTGGCGTCGTTGCGGATCAGGGTGTCCGGATCGCAGCCGCGGCCGTGGAAGAAGTAGAGCACGGGATAGCGCTCCGTGCCGTTCTCGTCATAGCCAAAGGGCAGGTAGACGTTCAGGAATTTCTTGTATTCCTTGTCGTACATGGCGGTGGTGTATTTGACCCGGATGACCTCGCCGGCCTGCTCGCAGGGGGCGTCGTAGTAGTCCCGGTCGTAGTACAGGTAATGCGTGGGCACGCCGGCCAGTTCGGAGAAGTCCATCAGCACCGCATCCGCGGGCTCCGCCGCGGCGCAGGCGAGCAGGCAGCACAGCGCAAGCAGGAGGGCAAAGCACTTTTTCCGCATGGAGACCGCTCCTCTCGTCTTAATCCAGAAAACGCAGGAGAGGCGGAAACCTCTCCTGCCGGGGATGAAATCACTTGAACAGGACGTCGACCATGATGCTGTACAGGTTGTTGCGGCCCTTCAGGGTCTGATGGAGGTCCTTGGAGATGGCGACGTAGAAGTTGTTCTCCTGGGGGTCGGTGCCGTAGCTGAAGGCCTCGTCGGCCAGCATGGCGTTGGCCAGGGCGACGGTGCCCTCGTAGGCCAAGTCGCGCTTGCCGCCGGAGCAGAGGATGAAGAAGGTGTCGTCCTCATAGCCGGGCTTGGCGGCGAAGGCGTCCTTCATGGCCTGCAGGTTGTCCACGCTGCTGCCGGACATGGGCACGATCCACTTCGCCAGGTCGAAGTTCACATAGGCATTGTTCCAGCAGGCATGGCAGCCCTGGCTGTAGCCGGAGATGGCGCGGTGCTCGCGGGAGGCGATGAAGCCGGCCTCATCGGGGGTCTCGGCGTACGTGGAATACTTGGATTCGACAGCGGGCATCAGGTCGTTGCGGACCTCATAGGGGAAGACGTCGTGCTGCACGACGCGGCCTTCATAGATGTAGTAGTAGGTGGGGCAGACGATGATGAAGGGATCGCACACGCCGTAGAAGATCATGTTGTCCACGACGTTCTTCACGACGGGCTCGGCGATGAAGCTGTCCTGGGTCTCGTTGGTGCCGTGGAAGAAGTAGAGGATGTTGTACTTGTTGGCCGGATCGTAGCCGTAGGGCAGGTAGACGTTGGCCCACTGCTCGTAGGTGACGCCGTCGCCGTAGACAGCCGTGGTGTAGTCCAGGCGCTCAATCGTGCCGGGCTGCTCGCACTCGGCCTCGTAGATCTTGGCGTTGAAGGTGTGCATGCTGGCGACCACGCCGCCGTCCAGTTCGGTCTCGACCGGCTTCTTCTCCTCGGGAATCTCGGCCAGGGCCGTCGCGCTCAGGCACAGCAGCAGGGCAAGAAGCAGAGCGGCAAGCTTTTTCATGGGGATACCTCCTTCAATATTCTGGCATTTCTGCCGGCTGATTGCACTATACGAAATCGCGGCCCGTCCGGAAAGACGAACCGCGCAAGTGAACCTGTTTGCATCGTAATTGGGAAGTCAGCGGAAAATGACCTCGAAGGCGTTGTACAGCATGAAGCGGCCGAAGGTGGAGCTGTGGGAGAATTCGGTAAGGCAGAAATAGAGATTGTTTGCCTTCGGATCGCGGCCGTAGGAGAAGCGCTCCGTGTCGGCAATCATGAGGGCGATCAGCTCTGTCATGGAGTAGGCGGAGTCGCTCACGCCCCCGCAGGCGGAATAGATGAAGATGTCCTTGTTCTTCAGGCTGTCCATCGATGCCGCAACGGCCTCGTACTGGGTCTGCGCATCCGGGCCGAAGCCGGTTTCGCCGGACCAGGGCATGAACCAGCGGGCCACGTCCGAGAGCTCGCTCATCATCCCCCAGGTGATCATGCTGCCGCGGCTGTAGCCGTTGAAGGCGCGGTGATCCCGGGAAGCAATGAAGCCCGCCTCGTCCGGCGTCTCCGCATAGGTGCTGTAGGTGCTCTCGATCAGGGGCATGATGTCCTGCCGCAGCTCCTGCGGCCAGAGCGCGACAACTTCGCCGGTCTTCCGCCGCTGGTCGTTGAAGTAGGACGGATAGACGAAGATCAGCGGCTCGCAGATGCCCCGGGCGATCATATTGTCCAGCGCGTTCTTGTAATAGGCGTACTGGATCAGGTCGGCAGCCCCGGCCTCCGCGCCGTGGGTGTAGTAGATGATGTTGTACTGCCGCGTTTCGTCGTAGCCGAAGGGCAGATACACATACATCACCTTGCTGATGGGGTCATCCCCGTAGACGGTGGCCTGGTACTTGATCTTGACCACGGTGCCGGGCTGGTCGCTGGGCTCGTCGTAGTACGTCTCGTCATAGTGGCGGAACACGGTCTCCGCGCCGACAATGTCCGTGGTGACATAGAGCGTGTCCTCGCCGGGCGCGCGCGATTCGGCGCCTGCGGGGAGCAGGGCGCAGAGCGTCATCAGGGCCAGCAGCAGGGCAATGAGCTTTTTCACGGTCGTTCCTCCTTCCTTGCAGGGGCAGTCACTGGAGATAGGCGTCCATGTAGTCGAAGTAGTTGTTCCAGTCCTCCGGGGTGATGCCGTGGTTTCCCGTGCGCATGTGATAGGCCATGCTCTCCGTGAAGATCCGCTCGCCCGGGGCAGGCTGTTCAACAGGCGCGTCCTCGATCACCTCGCGGCCCCAGATGCGGAAGGCGTCGCGGGAGAGCATCAGGGCGATCCAGGTGCCCTGGGAGTCGTTAGAGGTGTCGGTCTCGGCGCTGGAGATGTAGACCTTGCGGGGCGCGACGCAGGCGATCAGCTCGTGCTGGTCCACCGGCAGCTCCTCCACGCGGTCGTTGTAGGTCTTGCAGGTTTCGCTCATCCACCAGCGGAAGTTGGCGTTCAGGTCGGCCAGCTGCTCCTTGGCGCAGCTGCGGGTCAGGGCCGCGCCGCAGGTGCCGCTGACATTGGGGATCACCAGCGCCACGCGGTCGTCGTTCGCGCCGTACCACAGGGCAGCCTTGCCCAGACGGGAGGTGCCCACCACCGCCAGACGGCTCGCGTCCACCTGCGGATCCTGCACCAGCCAGTCCGCCATACAGGTGAGCTCCAGCGCCCAGGCGCTCATGCCGGAGACCGTGTCCTTCTCAAAGATGGAGAACAGGCGCTTCTTGTAGCTGCGGACGGTGTCCGGCACAAAGTCGTTGTAGCAGGCGACGGCGATGCCATAGCCCCGCTTCACCGCCTCCTCAACGCACCAGCTGGCGGCGCCCTGGCCGCGGGTGCCCTCCTTGATCTTGGGATACTTGTTCATGGAGTAGGAGGGGAGAATCGCCGGATCCGCCAGCACGGTGTGCACCTCGCCGCCCAGGCCGAACACCACGGGCACAGGCGCGTCCGACTTGGGCAGGATCATCAGCATCAGCGCGTCGCAGGAGCCCATCGGCGTGGTGATGGTGATCCTCACCTGCCGGCGGATGGCAGCGCCGTCCAGGGTTTCGCCTTCCTCCAGCAGCTCAAAGCTCTTCTCAAAGCCCTCCTGCGGGATGGGGCCGTACATGCTGTCGGCAAAGAGCGCCAGCAGCTCCGTCCGCCGCGCCGCCATCTTTTCCGGCGAATCGACGGGCGTTCCGTCCTCCATCGTCATCAGCTCGGGCAGATTGACATAGGTCCGGCCAAAGATCTCCTCGGCCCGGACCGCCATCGGCAGCAGCAGCGCAAGGGCCAGCAGCAGGGCAAACAGTCGTCTCATGGAAAAGCCTCCCTTCGGATCGGTTGACAGGAAATGGATTCGGTTGATTCTACCATACAAAAAAGTGCGGCCCGCCGCAAGGCGAACCGCGCAAGTGTGCGTTTTTGCAACGCATATGGGATGACCGGCCGCGCCTCAGCCTTCCTCCGGCGCCAGGAGCAGGATGTCCAGGAAGAACAGCCGGCCGCGCTGCTGGGCGGTGAGCATGCCGTTGTATTTCTTCGTGATGCGGTCCATGCTCTTCATGCCGAAGCCGTGCCAGTCCGGATCCTCCTTGGTCCGGGGCAGGCCGTCCACAAACTCGATGTCCTCCGCGCAGGGATTCTCCATGTGGATGGTCAGCATGTTGCCGTCGCGGGCCGCGGACAGGGAGATGAAGCGCTCCACGTTCTCCGGCAGGGCCGACACGGCGTTGATGGCGTTGTTGAGGGCGTTCTGGAACAGGGAATACAGATCCAGCTCCTCCACAAAGGAGAAGTCGGTCTGGCCCAGGCTGCAGGTCAGCACAATGCCGCGCTGCTGGCAGATGCCGATCTTCTCCGCCAGCAGGACGTCCAGCACCTCGTTGCCGGAGTTGGCGGGGCGCTCATAGGCCGCGATGGACATCTTCAGCTGGTCCAGCTGCTCCTGCGGCACGACGCCCCGGAAGGACTTGAGCAGGTGCTTCAGGTCGTGGTATTTCTCCGCGATCAGCTGGGCGCTTTCCTTGCTGGCCTCGTACTGCACCCGCTGCTGATGCACAAGCTCGCGCATGGTCTCCACGTGGCTGCTCAGCCGGGCCTGCTCCATCACGCCGAACTGCAGGGCCATCGCCAGCACGTCGATCAGGATCTGCAGCACGGCTTCCGCGAACACCGCCATGCTGTTCCGGTCGGGGTTGTCCTGGGTCAGGCGCGCCATGCCGATGCACAGCAGCAGCACCGCCGCCGAGAACACCGCCTTGATCTTGTTGTCGAAGTTCCCCTCCCTGCGCTTTGCAAAGGGCCGGATCAGAAAGAAAATCAGCACGTAGACCAGCCCGTAGCAGCTCAGATCCACCAGCGCGATTCCGGCATCCGTGCCGGCCAGCTGATTCACAAAGCCCAGCTGCCGGAAGATCGTCTTGACGCTGCCGCCGGCATCCTGCGCCAGATAACCCGACGTGGCGGCAAACATGGCCGTCCAGACCGATTCATCGAAGCAGCACCAGGTGATGCCGATCAGGATCACGTAGACAATGAAGGAAACCACCGTATGCGACAGCATCGCCTGGGCTGTGCTGCCGGGTATGTACAGATGGCGCACCACGGCAAACATGAAACCCATGCCGGCCGTCAGGGAGATGAGCAGGCGCGGCAGGAAGCCGGCCCGCTTTTTCATCGAGTAGGAGAACATGAACAGCCCGAGCACCGACTGCAGCAGCACCAGCGCGCTTCGCCAGTCGCGGTACCACATGGGCATATAGGACGACACTATCTGCTCCTTCCTTGTACTGCGCCAGCGCGGCCAGGAACTCCTTCCGCTTGGACTTGCTGATGGGCAGGCTGTCCTCATGCACCCGCACCGTGTCGCCCACGATGCCCCGCACGTATTTCAGGTTCACCAGATAGCAGGCGTTGCAGCGGACGAAATGCCCCTGCTGCAGCTGCTCCTCGTAGGACTTGAGCGAGCCCCACTGCCGGAAGGTCTCCGTGCCGGTGTGGATCAGGATGTCGTGATTGGACACCTCCAGATAGATCACGTCGTCCGCGCTGATCCGGCGGATGTCCTCCTTCGTGCGCAGTTCCAGGGTCAGCTCGGTGCTCTGATGCGACAGGATCCGGCAGACCCGGTCCATCTTCGCGGCGAATTCCTCGTAGCGCACCGGCTTGAGCACGTAATCAAACGCCCGCACTGCGTAGCCCTCGATGGCGTACTGGGTCAGCATGGTGATGAAGATGATCATCACCTGCTCATCCTTCTGCCGGATCTGCCGGGCCACGTCGATGCCGAGCATGTCCGGCATCTGGATGTCCAGGAAGATGAGATCCGCGTCGCAGCTGTACGCCTCGAGGAACAGCAGCGGGCTGGCATAATGCTGCACGGTGCAGGTGAAATCCGGGTGATTCTTCCCGTAGCGCTCCAGCATCTGCATCAGGTGCTGCGCCTGCTCCTCCTGATCCTCCAGGATCATGATCTTTCGCATCCGTTCCCTCCTCCCCCGATGAAGATTCGCTTCTGATTCCATTATCCGAAGTGCTTTGTGCTCTGTCTGTATGGAGATTATACCATGCCGGGAAAAAGGACGCAATACGTCACGGACGCATGCGCTTGATGCCACTGCTTCTGTGCTGCCCCTCCCCCGGCGGAGCCCGCATCAGCCGTAACAGCTGCGCAGGCTTGCAGAATGCCGGTCAGCCCTGCCTGATCTGCGTTTTCTACATTTCCCGAATTGAAAAGCGCCCTGCCCAAGCGGGCAAGGCGCCATCAGGATTCCTTGGGTTCCTTTTGCCAGGAACAGTAGAAGCAGGGTTATGAAATCAGAACTGGTGGTTCAGGACGATCACCCGGAACATCGCGAGGCCGCTGTTCTTGAAGGCCGCCTGGCCGATGCGCGTCAGCGGCGTTTCCGCCTCGTAGTTGACCGTGGTCAGCTGCGCGCAGTTCTCAAAGGCGGAGGTGCTGATCAGGGTCAGGAAGCGCGGCAGGGTGACGGTCACGACGCCCGTGGCCTTGAAGGCGTTTGCGCCGATGACGGTCACGGTGTTGCGGTCATTGTCGTAGGTCGGGATGACAATCTCGGCCGCGGAGCCGGTGTAGGCGGTCAGGGTGGTGGTGCCGTCGGTGCCGGCGGTGAAGGTGAAGGGCATGTCGGCGAGCGCCTTCGCGCTGTCGGAGATCTGCTCCGTGCCGTCTTCGAAGGTCACCACGCAGCGCACGGTCAGGCCGGGCAGGTCGGCGTCCATCGTCAGCGTCAGGCTGGCTCCGGTTTCGCCCTCGAAGGCGATGAAGCCGCCGTCCGCCTCGTACTCCCACTGATAGGCGGCCTCAGTGGCGGTCTCCACCGTGAAGGTCACATCGCTGCCGAAGGCGGCCGTCTGGTCGGTGGGCTGGGTGGTGATGCCCTCGGGCTGCGGCAGGAGCAGCGCCGCGCTGTCGGACTCCGTGGAGCCGACGGAGTTGGTCGCCACCACGCGGTAGATATTCGCCGCACGGTATTCGCTGACAGGGAAGGTCAGCGTATCCGTCGTGGTGCCGACCCAGACGCTGGATTCGGTCAGATCGTGCCAGGTCTTGCCCTGATCGCGGGAGTACTGCCACTTGTAGGACACAGCGTAGTCCGCCTCGGCATGGAAGGTTACCTTGGCGCCGATTTCACCGGTCTGATCCTCGGGCTGCAGGGTGAATACAGGCTTCTCCTTCAGCAGACTGACCTGAACCTCATTGGAGGGCATGGAACCGGCCGCATTGGTCAGCATGACGCGGTACAGGTTCTTCGCGCGGGCCGCGGTCACCGGGAAGGAGAGCGCACTGGTCTTGGTGCCGGTGAAGGTGCCCTCGGTCAAATTATGCCAGCTTGTCTGCGAGGGCGCCTTGTACTGCCACTGATAGCTCTCGGCGTTGGCGGAAACCACGGTCAGGGTCACCGTTTCGCCTTCCGGCACCGTCGTGTTCACCGGCTGAACGTCAATCGTCGGCACCGTCAGGATCGTGAACGTCGCGGCCTCCGAGGCCAGGCTGTCCAGGCTGCTGGAAACCACGCAGCGGTAGAAATTCTTCGCGCGGATGTTGGTGATCTGGAAGGTCATTTCGGCGGTCTTGGCGCCTGCCCAGGTGAGGTTGTGCCAGGAATCCTGGGTGGGCGTCTTGTACTGCCACTGATAGCCGGTGGCGCCGTTCGCGGTGACGCTCAGCGTGACCGTCTCGTTCAGCAGGGCTTCCTTCCCCTGCGGCTGCACCGTGATCTCCAGCGGCAGCGCCGTGATCACCATCACCGCATCGGATTCCGCGGAGCCCAGCGGGTTGGACGCGATGACGCGGTACTCGTTCTTCGCGCGGCCCGAGGTCACCGGGAAGGTCAGCGTATTGGTCGTGGTGCCGGTGCAGGTGCCCTCGGACAAATCATGCCAGCTGTCCTGGGTGGGCGCCTTGTACTGCCACTGCCAGGTCATGGCGTCGCTGGCCTCGGCCGTGAAGGTGACCGTCTCGCCGACCGGGCAGTACTGATCCGTGGGCTGCGCGGTGAAGATCGGCACGCTGGTGATGATCGCGCGGACGGCTTCCGTGGCCACGGTTTCAGAGCTGTTCTTCAGCACGACGCGGTACTCGTTCTTCGCGCGGCCCGTGGTCACCGGGAAGGTCAGCGTGTTGGTCTTGACACCCACGCAGGTGCCTTCGGTCAGGTTGTGCCAGCTCGTCTGGGTGGGCGCCTTGTACTGCCACTGATAGCTGGTGACGCCGCTCGCGCTGACGGTGAAGGTGGCGCTCTCGCCCGCCGCGCTGACATAGGCGTTCACGGGAGCCTTCTTGACGACAATGGGCGTATAGACCGTCGCGGTGACCTCATTGGAATAGGCCGTGCCGCTGGCGTTGGACGCAGCCAGACGGTAGGCGTTCTTCGCCGAGCCGTTGGTCAGGGTGAAGGACATGATGTCGGTCTTTGTGCCGAAGCTGTCGAACACATTGCCCTCGGTCATGTTGTGCCAGCTGGTCTGCGAGGGGGCCTTGTACTGCCACTGATAGGCGTCCGCGCCGGTCACGGTGGCCGAGAAGGTGACCGTCGCGCCTAGCTCCAGCGTGACGCTTTCGGGCTGGTCGTTGAACACGGGCAGGGCATCAGCCTGCTCCAGCTCGGGCACGGCGGGATCGAAGGCGTCCTCGGCGACTTCCTCCACCTCATCGGCGAAGGAGGTATCCTTCAGCGCGGGGCAGCCGGCGAAGGCCTTGCTGCCGATCTTCTTCAGGGCATGCGCGGTGACCTTCTCCAGCTTTTCGCAGCCAAGGAAGGCTTCGGCCTGGATCTCCTCCACCGTGTCGGGCAGTTCGATCTCTTCCAGGTTCACCAGCCCGGCGAAGGCCTTTTCACCGATGACCTTCACGCCCTCGGGCACGACGATGAAATCCACATCGGAGAGGCAGGCGACGAGCACGTCATCCTCGATCGTGAACAGCGCCGGGAGCTCTTCCTCGATCCGGATGATCTCCTCCGCCTCCTCGGGGAGCAGCTCTTCCTCCTCCCAGGCGGTCAGCTCCTCCTCGACGGACAGCTCCTCCTGCTCATACTGAACCGGTTCGGGTTCTTCTTCAATCTCGAACAAAACCGGTTCCTCTTCAAAGGTCAGCATTTCCTCCTCTTCAAAGGCAAAGGCGGTCTCCTCGACCTCCTCGGCCATTGCGGGAAGAACCAGGCCGCAGACAAGTGTCAGGGCCAGAAACAGGGCCAGCAGACGGTTCTTCATGGTGTCTCTCCTTCCGCCGCAAACGCAGAGTGCATTCATGATTGGCAACAATTCCGAACTTATCATCATGATTATATCACAGGGATTTCACGAAAGCAAGACTTTCCCGCCACTCCGCGCCGGCCTGTCCGCGATGGGGCAGGCCGGCCGGATGACCTGCAGGCTTACGGCACAAGGACGAAGCCGAATCCATACTTTTTGGCGAAGAACTCCGCGTAGCTGCCCTCCCGGCCGAAGATCGTCAGCCCGATGACCCCGCTGAAGGCGTCCTGCGCGATGCCGGTGCAGCTCTCGGGGATGTAGATCTGGATGAGGTTCGGGCAGTCGGCGAAGGCGCGGCTGCGGATGGCCGTCACCGACTCCGGCAGCAGCACCCGCTTGGCCAGCGTGCCATAGAACGCCTCCACGTCGATGGTGGAGAAGGCCGGCGGCAGGGTGATGTCCGGGGTGGTGAACGGCGTGTCGAGCCATTCGAAATCGATGCTGTTTGCTTCGGCATACAGATGCGCCGCGGAGCCGTCCCAGCAGTAGATCAGCGTAACACCGGAATTCTGGAAGACATCTTCATCGATAAACGTCACGCTCTTCGGGATCGTGATCGTAGTCAGAGATTGGGCTCCGGCGAAGGCCAGCCATTCAATCCTTTCAACACCCTCCGGAACGGTGTATTCATTGGCCGTCGAATTGATCGGATACCAGACCAGACGATGATCAGCAAGGCCAATGAGTGCGTCATTCTGAATGCTGTAGTACGGGCTCCTGCTGGCCACTGTGATACTGCCCAGATTTGCGCAGTATGCGTATGCAGCAGCATCGATATAACTGACGCTCGCAGGGATGCTTGCTCTCGTCAGTGATTCACACCACGCAAAGGCAGCAAAGCCGATTGTCTCAACGCCGTCCGGAACATGGAAGGCAGAAAGCGATGTGCAGTATTCAAAGCTTGCAGTTCCAATCGTTCTGAGCGTAGACGTGTCAACGATCGATCCCAGATTCGAGCAGCCATAGAATGCATAACTGCCAATGGAGGTGACGCCGTCTTCAATCACCAGCGCCACGATATCGCTGCCCCACGGTGCAGAGGTTCTCCACGGATTCTCCAGCAGACCGTAATCCCACATATCTCCTGTGCCGGAGATGATGAGTTCAGTCCCGTTCTTCCGCCAGGTCAAATTGTCACCACAGGCGCCGCCGATGATGATATATGGGATGCTGTTGTCGATGGCATACTGATGCGCCGCGGAGCCATCCCAGCAGTAGATGGTCAGATTCGGGCATTCTGCGAAGGCATCGGTTTCGATTGTGGCTACAGAGTTCGGAATGGTCACAGTGGTCAGCCCGCTGCAGGCGAAGGCCCGGGTGCCGATGAATGTAACCGTTTCCGGGATGGTGACTGTCTCAAGGCTCGTATGGTCAAAGGCATACCAGCTGATCTCACGCAGGCCCTCCGGCAGAGAAACGGAGGACAAAGCCTCGCAGTGCTCAAACGCGCCGCCGCCGATGTATGTCACGCTGTCCGGGATCACAACGGATGTAACCTGATTGCATCCCTGGAAAGCGTACATGCCGATCGACGTGATGCCGTCGCTCAGAGAGATGGTGTTGATTCCATCAGCAAATGTGTACCAACGGGATGCATAGGATTCGGAGCTCCACATATCCCCCGTGCCGGAGACCGTGAGCGTGCCGTCCGCATAGCGCCAGGTCAGATTGTCGCCACAGGCGCCGCCGACCTGCACGAAGGCCCAGGACTGGTTCTGCGCGTACTCACCTGCGTTATTCTCCCACTGATGCACGTTCGATCCACCGGCTATACCACTCTGAATATCCGCTGACATACCACTCGAGCGTGCGCGGAGCCTGTAACCGTAATCTGTGGATTCAATCGACCACTGCTGACGCGTGCTGCCAGTGTAGGCACTCATTTCAATATTGTCGCGCCAGGCCACGCCGCTGCCAGCAACTGTCAGCGCCATCTGGGTATCCATCTGCTTGATCGCATAGAAGCCGTTGCTTAGATAGGTCAGCGTCCATGTGTCATAAGCTGGAGCGTTGTCGGAAGACAGCCTCACATTCGTGCCTTCTGCTGCAGGTACAGCGGAGCCAATAGGATCCATATAATACTTATTGTCTACCGCAACACGAATCTCATAATCACCATCCGGCAGCACCTGACCGGCACCGGAGGACATCTCGGAACCATTCTGACCCCATGCGGCATAGAGCGTAATATCGGCATTGCCGCTGTAGGTCGCACCCGGGTAGTAAACCGTGCCGTCCGATAGTGTCCACCAAAGGAAGGTATACCCATCCCTCGTGGGGTTATTGCTGGCCAGGGTCAGATCAACATCGCGCGTCTTGGTCTGGTTTGCGGGCATGTTGCTGACCGGATCGGTGGTGTTGGCGTCGTAGGTGACGGTGAAGGTGTCAACCGTCCAATGTGCATACAGTGTGTGATTCCCTGCTGTGCTCACAGTCGTTGCACTTGAAATCTGAGACCCGCCGCTGGATGCTGTGTACCATCCATCAAAGGAATATCCCGAGCGACTCGGCGTTGGCAGATCGCCATAAGCACTGCCGTAAGTTACAGACTTGCTGCCGGTGTTTACGGAACCGCCATTTGCATTGAAGGTAACCGTTTCGGGCAGTCTGGCCACACTTCTTGTCTGGCTGACATAGCCGCACTTGGAGCACTGATAGGCTTCGGTTCCTTCGGAAGTGTACGTCGGCTCGACGGTGCGCACCCAGGAGAAGGAGTGGTTGCAATTCACGGCAACAGAGCAGGTTGCTGTCTTTCCACCATCCACTGTTGTCACTGTGATCGTCGCTGTACCCCGATTCACACCGGTGACGACGCCATTGGAAACTGTCGCAACAGAGGTGTTACTACTCGTCCACGTCACATTCTTGTTGGTCGCATTAGAGGGGGAGACGGTGGCAACCAACGTCTCCTGGCTGCCTTCAACGATGGTCGTGCTAGTTTTGTTTAGGGAGACACCCGTAACGTCGACATAGGAAACGGACGCGCTGCTGGTTGCTGTGCTTCCGCTGGTTACTGCGTTCACCTTCATATCAAGCCTGACAGATCTTCCTGCACTGTCTGTGCCGATGAGCGACCATGTATACGCGCCAGCCGCAGTGATCAAATTGAACTTGATACTGGAGTCTATTGTTTTGATGGTAAACGATTTGCCGCTCAAGCCGCTCTTGGTATAGTTGGTGATCACTTTGCCGTCACTGTCCCGCGTGATAATGGACTGAATGCTCGTCAAGTGATCGGCATTGGTGACCAGCGTGCCGCCCTGCAGGTACCATCCGTTTGTGGTGTCAATTTTGAAAGTTTTCGGATAGACTACGTCGCGGAACTCAAGCGTAGTGGCAGGAGTTACAGTCTGCGGGTGCTTCAGGATGTACCCGCCTGCGTTTTTGACCAGTGAAAGAATTGTGCTCATGGATTTGTTGCTGCTGTTTCCATTGTAGTAGCCCCAGGCAATTTGGCAACCTACAGCAGAACCATGATTCTTCATTGGTGTTCCATCTTTGTTAACGCCTGTAGAATGATTACCCCACACTTCTGCCACTGTTACAGTAGTACCTGATACCTGATACACAATTGCAGAATGGATCGAATTACCCTGGCAGATGATGTCACCTGGTTCAAGTGTAACTGATGAGACAGCACTGCCTGATACTTTACTCCAACCGTTGCAGTTCTGCGGGTTTCCATATTCCGGCCACAGCAAATACCCCATCCATCTGGCAAAACCATAGCACTGAGTGCCGCCTGCAAAAGAATTGCTTGTGCATTTATATCCATGGCATGAACATGCAGTTTTTGAGTTGTGTTTACATCCAGAGCTGGTCACACCAAAAGCTGACTGTGACCATGAAGAACTATTCGCAGCCGCAATCAACTGGGATTCTGACTTCCCGCCACTCCAATACTTTCCATTAGGAAAATACGTTTTCAATTCGGTCATTCGTGAAGTTATGGCAGATAAACTGCTGTACTGGTCGGCGTGTGCTGTCTCAGGAATTATGAAGCCACAGAAACAAATCGACATCATCAAAAGGAATAATAATGCAGCTCTAACTGGCGTTCTCACATTTGCCATACTGGATCCTCCCGTTTTCTCCTTCATCATGACCTTTTCCTCCTCATTTTTTACACCCTTGCAGATTCCAATCCAATCCTCATCTTCCGCGCTTCCTCAACTCCCGTTCAGCCTGCGGTTACGCCGGATCATGCAGCCTCCCCTCCTCCGGTTCAATGGTTCGTTAATGTCTGCATTTGCGTACTCTTATGCGATTATGACTATATCACATTCTTCCAGTTTGCGCAAGTATGAATACGAAGCTGCGCAATATTTTGGGAAACGCAGCGGCACGAACATGCCCCCTTGACATTCCTTGCCGTCCGGGCTTGCTTTTTTCTCCTGCATCAGGTACAATGCACCTGTATATCTTTTTATTCCCCGAGAGTCCCGCGCGGGCGGAAAACAGCCGGCAACGGCATATGCAAGGGAGGATGATCCGGGCCATGGATTATGTTTTCATGACGGACAGCGACAGCGATCTGCCGTATGACCTGAAAGTCAGGTACGACATTCCGGTGGTCTACATGCCCTACACCCTGGATGGCAAGCAGTACTACGACGACCTGGGGCAGTCGCTGGATCACGCAGCCTACTTCCAGGCCATGCGCGACGGCGCGATGGCGACCACCAGCGCCCTCAACAAGCAGAACTATCTCGACTACTTTGAGCCGATCCTCCGCGAGAAGGACCTGCTCTTCATCGCCTTCTCCAGCCAGATGTCGATGACGATCCGCGAGGTGTACGCCGCGCGCGAGGAGCTGCTGGCGAAGTACCCGGAGCGCAAGTTCATCGTGGTGGACACGCTCTCCATCTCCGTGCCGATGACGCTGCTGGTGCTCAAGGCCCATGAGCTGTACCGCGCCGGCAAGCCCATCGAGGAGGTGGCGAAGTGGGTGGAGGACAACCGCACCCGCGCGCAGGCCTTCTTCACGGTGGACGATCTGAAATACCTCCGCCGGGGCGGGCGGATCTCCGCCACGGCCGCGATGATGGGCAACATGCTGGACCTCAAGCCGATCATCGTCGAGGGCCGCGATGGCAAGCTGATCAGCGTGGACAAGGTCCGCGGCCGCAAAAAGGCGGTCAACTACATCGTGGAGCACTCCGTGGAGCAGATCGAGGATCAGAAGGAGTCCATCGGCGTGGTGCTGCACGCGGACGCGGCCGAGGAGGCCGAGCGGATGCGCGCCATGCTGCAGGCCCGACTGCCGGAGATGACCATCCGCGTGGACAACATCGGCCCGGTCATCGGCGCCCACTGCGGCCCGGGCACGCTGGCCTTCTGCTTCCTGGGCAAGGAACGCCCCTACTGAGCACCCTTCACAGAAGCTGTCTCCGGGCGGCTTCTTTTTTTTTGCAAAAACCGCCCCGGCACAGCGCATCCACAGAAAAAGCCCCCCTTTCCCCAAGGAAAGGCCTTTGGGGAAAGATGGGGGTCTGGGGGAAGGAAAGCCCTTTTCCGCCCGGAAAAGGGTTTCCTTCCCCCAGAAACTGCACATCAATCGCTTTACTGCAGCATGGCCGCGCCGATGATGCCGGCGTCGGAGCCGAGGCTGGCGATCTCGATGCGGGCGAAGGGCAGCTCCTTGTACAGGATGTACTTCGGCACTTCCGCGCGCACCGCGTCCAGCAGGAAGCTGCCGGCCTTGCTGACGCCGCCGCCCAGCACGATGATCTCCGGGTCAAAGAAATTCACCACATTGCTGATGGCCTGGCCCAGGTAGCGCACATAGCGGCGGAACACCTTCAGCGCGACCTCGTCGCCGTCCTTCGCGGCGTCGAAGACGATCTTCGCGTTCATCTTCGCCGGGTCGGAGTGGCACATGGCCATCATCGCGCTGCCGGGGTGCACCTTCAGCTGCTCCCGGGCCATCCGGATGATGGCGGTGGCGGAGCAGTACCGCTCCAGGCAGCCGTGATTCCCGCAGGTGCAGGGCTCGCCGTCCAGCTCCAGGATCATGTGGCCGATCTCGCTGCCCACGCCGTGGGCGCCGCTCCACACCTTGCCGCCGATGATGATGCCGCCGCCTACGCCGGTGCCCAGGGTCAGGAAGACGCTGCTGGACGTGCCGGCGCTGACGCCCGTCACGCTCTCGGCCAGGCCGGCCACGGTGGCGTCATTGTCGATGAAGACAGGACGGTCGATGTGCTTGCGGAATTCCTCGCGGAAGGGCACGTGCACCCAGTTCATGTTCGGGCAGTAGACCACCACGCCGGTGTCCCGCTGCGAGATGCCGGGCACGCCCGCGCCGATGGAGACAACCTCCTCCAGCTTGTGCCCGGAGCGCGCAAGGGTGTCCAGGGCGCAGGCCGCCATCTGGGCCACCTGCTCCGCGAAGGGCAGATCAATCCGGGTCACGATGGAGCCTTTCTCCAGGATGCGCCCTTCCTCATCCACCACACCGATCTGAATGCCGGTTCCGCCGACGTCGAGTCCGATTCTGACCATGGGGTTCGCCTCCATCATTGTTGTGCTGTTTTCTTTGCGCCGCATTCCCGCGGGACAGGAAACGAAAATCAGTTGGGATCCGCCGGGCCGTCGACAGTGCGCTGAATGCTGTCGTTCACGCGGCGCTCCAGCTCCATCGCGGCGTTGTAGCCCAGCCGCTTGAGCGAGAGATTGCGGGCGGCCACCTCCACGATGATGGCCATGTTCCGCCCGGGGCGCACCGGCGTGAGCTGGCGGGGGATCCGCACACCGAGGATGTCGGTGAATTCCTCCGTCAGGCCGAAGCGGTCGTAATCCCGGCCCTCCACCCAGGGCTCCAGATGCATCTCCAGGTCGATGGGCTTGCTGGCCTCCACCGCGCCGATGCCGAACATGGCCCGCACGTCGATGATGCCGATGCCGCGGATCTCCATCATGTGGCGCACCATCTCGGGGCATTCGCCGATGATCTTGTCATCGGAGACGCGGCAGATGTCCACCACGTCGTCCGCCACCAGCTGATGGCCGCGCTTGACCAGCTCCAGCGCCGTCTCGCTCTTGCCGACGCCGCTCTCGCCGGTGATCAGCACGCCGATCCCGTACACGTCCACCAGCACCGCGTGCCGGGTGATGCGCGGGGCCAGCGCGTGGCTCAGGTAGTCGATGGCGGCCAGGGAAAGCCCGGTCGTCACCTGCTCCGTCAGGTACACCGCCACATCATGCCGCTGCGCGATGGTCAGCAGATCCTCCGGCGGCCGCATGCCCCGGCAGCAGATGACGCAGGGGATGTCGTAGGAGAAATAGCGCTCCAGCATGGCCCGGCGCGCCTCGGGCTCCATCTCCTCCAGGTAGGACATTTCCACCTTGCCGATCACCTGGATGCGGTTGTGGGCAAAATGCTCATAGAAGCCGCAGAACTGCATGCCGGGTCGGTTCAGGTCGGCGGTGGGCACGTCCCAGGCCATCCGGGTGGAGGGGCTGAGCTCCGTCAGATGCAGTCTCCGCGCAAAATCGGTGGCTTCAATCATGGGGCTCCTCCTCCCACAGGCGGCGAAGCCAGCGGGCGACGCCGTCCTCCATATTGCTTCCGGTGACCTCATCGCAGGCGGTGATGACCTCGGAGCGGGCGTTGGCCACGGCGACGCTCCGGCCGGCGGCGCGCAGCATGGCCAGATCGTTCAGGCTGTCCCCGAAGGCGGCCGCGCCCTCCATGGGAAAGCCCAGAAGCTCCGCGCAGCCGCGCAGGGCGCTGCCCTTGTCGGCCATGGGCGGATTGCACTCCAAGAAGTGCGGCTTGGAGCAGGTGACCATGGCCACCCCCTCCAGCTCGTCCCGGAAGCGGGGAAGCAGCTCCGCGATGCGCGCCGGTGTGTCCATCATCAGGATTTTGGGCGTGGGATGGCGGCGGATGAACCCGGCCAGATCCGGCGTCAGCTCACCGCGCAGCATTGAGGAGGCGGCATAGGCCCAGGCGAATTCCCCTTCCTTATTATAGTAGAAGGATTCACCCTCGTAGGTCTGCATGTACAGCCCGCAGCGGCTGCCCATGTCCACGATGCGAAGGGCGGTCTCCTCCGGGAAGCGGCGGCACAGCAGCATCGTCCCGTCGGGGCGGCGAATCTCCGCGCCGTTGCAGGCGATGCACAGCTCCGCGCAGCCGATGCGGCGGACAAAGGGCAGCATGCTGTCGAAAGCGCGCCCGCTGGCCGGGATCACGTGGATCCCGCGCGCCGCCGCCTCCCGCAGCGTCTCCACCGTCTCCGCGGAGATGGTCAGATCGTCCCGCAGCAGGGTGTCGTCCAGGTCAAAAGCCACCGCGCGCAGGTCAAATCCGCCGCCTGTCATCCGCATCCCTCCAATTGCAACAGCATTATAGCAGAGAAATGCAAAATGCGCAATCATTTCCGGAAGCCTCCGCGCTCCGCCCGACTTCCCCAATGCGCAAAAGAAAATCCCCGTGCAGCAGGGCTTCACGGGGATCTTTTGCCGCCTATTGCAGGACAGCCATAAGGCCTGAATTACTTCTGGGCCGGCGCGCCAACGGGGCAGACGGACTCGCAAGCGCCGCACTCCACGCACAGCTCTTCGTTGATTTCGTACTTTCCGTCACCCATCGAGATCGCTTCCACGGGGCAGCCTTCCACGCAGCTGCCGCAAGCGATGCACGCATCAGAGATCTGATATGCCATTCCTTGTCACCTCCTTCGGATGATCTGGGATCCGGTTCTATCATCGGCGGCCTGCGGCCAAAGGGCCTGGCCGCTGCATGCTTCATCTGGAACCATTTTGATTATACCACAAGGCCCCGGCAGAAAGTCAAGTCTAACTCGGTGGTTTTCATGGAAAATCCGGAAAAATTTTTTGCCATGTTAGACATATCAAACCACATCCGGCGCTGTCCGGGCCGCCTGCCGGGGCGCAAAAGCGGCGGCCCGGCTATCCCCCGCAGGAAAGCAAAAAGCGCACGGCGGGTCTGCCGTGCGCGGGGATAAGCTGTCAGGCGCGGGTGAGCGTGCGTACGCGCAGCACGTTTTCCTGCGCGGCAATCTCATTGATGACCGCCTCGGGCAGCGCATCGTCCAGATCGAAGACCGTGTAGGCGTACTGCTTGCGGCTGCGGTTCACCATGCTGTCGATGTTGATGCCCCTGGCGCCGATCAGCGAGGTCATCGCGCTGACCGTGTTGGGCAGGTTGCGGTGCAGCACCGCCACGCGGTAGCGGAAGGCCGGCGGCAGGTCGGTGTCCGGGAAGTTGACGGAATGCGTGATCGCGCCGGTGGTCAGGTAGGCGTCAATCTCGCGGGCCGCCATGGCGACGCAGTTGTTCTCGCTCTCCTCGGTGGAGGCGCCCAGGTGCGGAATGGCGATGACGCCCTGATGGCCGAGAATCTGCGCATTCGGGAAGTCGGTGACATAGCGGCGCAGCCGGCCCTTGTCCAGGGCTTCCAGCAGGGCAGCGGTGTCCACGATCTCGCCGCGGGAGAAGTTCAGCAGGGCGGCGCCCTCCTTCATGCGGCTGAAGGCTTCCGCGCCGATGGAGCCGCGGGTCGCGTCCATCAGCGGCACATGCACGGTGATATAGTCGCTGTGGCTGTACAGCTCGGCCTCGCTGGCCACGTGCACCACCTTGCGGGACAGGCGCCAGGCGTTCTCCACGGAGATGAAGGGGTCATAGCCCAGCACGTTCATGCCCAGGGAGACCGCCGCGTTGGCCACCAGGCCGCCGATGCCGCCCAGGCCGATCACGCCCAGGGTGCGCCCCTGCAGCTCGATGCCGGCGAACTGGCTCTTGCCCTTCTCCACCTGCTTGCCGATGTCGTCGCCCTGCAGGCCCTTCGCCCACTCGATGCCGGCGACGATGTCACGGCTGGCCAGCAGCAGGGCCGCCAGCACCAGCTCCTTGACGGCGTTGGCGTTGGCGCCGGGGGTGTTGAAGACGACGACGCCCTTCTCGGCCATCTCGTCCAGCGGGATATTGTTGACGCCCGCGCCGGCCCGCGCCACGCAGCGGAGGCTCTCCGGCACGGCGAAGGAATGCATGTCGGCGCTGCGCACCATCACGGCGTCCATGTCCTCGCACTCGGCGGAGACGGTGTAGCTGTCCGCCGGGAGGATGCTCTGCCACACCGGCGCGATGCTGTTGAGCGTTTTGATCTTAAACATGCGCTTCAAACTCCTTCATAAAGGCGACCAGCTTCTGCACGCCCGCCAGCGGCATGGCGTTGTAGATGCTCGCGCGGATGCCGCCCACCAGGCGGTGGCCCTTCAGGTTGACCAGCCCGTTCGCGGCGGCGGCCTTCACAAAGGCGGCGTCCGTGTCCGGATTGCCGGTGACGAAGGTGACGTTCATCAGGGAACGGTCGCGCTTGTCGGCGGTGCCGTGGAACAGGCGGCTCTCATCGAGGAAGTCGTACAGCAGCTTCGCCTTCTCCTCGTTGACCTTCTGCATGGCCGCCACGCCGCCCTGCTCCTTGACCCACTCCAGGCACAGGCCGGCCATGTAGATCGTGTAGGTGGGCGGGGTGTTGATCATGCTGTCGGCCTCGGCCTGCTTCGCCCAGTTGAACAGCTTCGGCGCGCTCTTGCGGGTGCGGCCCAGCAGATCCTTCCGGACGATGACCAGCGCCATGCCGGCGGGGCCGATATTCTTCTGCGCGCCGGCGAACAGCACGCCGAATTTGCGGATGTCCATCACCTCGGAGAGGATGTTGGAGGAAGCGTCGGCCACCAGCGGCACCACGCCGGTCTCCGGCAGCTTCGTGTAGCGGGTGCCGAAGATCGTGTTGTTGGTGGTGATGTAGAAATAGGCGGCCTGCGGGTCGAAATCAGCCTCGTTCCAGTCCGGGATGTGGGTGTAGTTATCCTCGCGGGAGGAGGCGACCACGCGCACATTGCCGTACTTCTGCGCCTCGGCGATGGCGCCGTGGGCGAAGTTGCCGGAGTCGATCGCGTCGCAGCTGCCGCCCTCCGGCAGGAGATTCAGCGGGATGGCGGAGAACTGCTCCGTGGCGCCGCCGTGCAGGAACAGCACCGCGTAATCCTCGGGCACGTCCATCACCTCGCGCACCAGCGCCTCGGTGCGGCGGTAGATCTCCAGATACATGCCGGAGCGATGGCTCATCTCCATCACGGACATGCCGGTCTCGCCATAACAGAGCATCTCGCGCTGGGCCTTCTCCAGGGCAGGCAGCGGCAGGGCCGCGGGGCCGGCGGCAAAATTGTAAACGCGTTCCATGGGCATCCTCCTTGCCGGTTATTGAGCGGTATCGCCCCGCATGGGGGCTGCGTGTAGTGTAGCACATTCTCTGCGGATTGTTAATCAAAAAACGAAGAAAAGACAGACAATGTTTTTGTGCATTCATACAGAAAACCGCGCCGGATTGCACACCTGACGCGGTTTGGCCGGGGTTTCACCAGATCAGACAGCTGTTCATGAACTGAACGTTTCCCGGCATTGCTTCCAGAATGTTCGGCTGTCCACCGGCTCCGGCCAGGGGAAGGAAGCGTCGGCCGCATGCCAGGCCTCCTCACTGCCGAAGGCCAGGCCCAGGGCTTTCGCCGTCCGGTTCACGTGCGCCATCAGTGGCAGCACGGTCTCCTCGCCGCGGCGCATGATCTGCCACACGGCGCGGCTGACCTCCGGGGCGGCCTCCGCCAGACCGCCGCGAAGGAAGGCGCGGGCCTCCTCCGCCGGATCATAGGCCGCGGCGCAGCGGGTCAGCCGCCAATTCTCGCCGTCCAGCTCCAGCAGCGCGAAGGGCGCGATGCCGCCGAAGCCCGCCATCTCCGTCAGCCCCGCGGAGCCGGGATTGAAGGCCGTCCGCCCGCCCGCCGTGACGCGCCAGCAGACATGCCGGTGGCCGCTGAGCAGCAGGGTCACGCCCTCCGGCAGGCCCGGCAGCAGCGAGCCGATCGTGGCGGCGTCCATCAGCAGGTAGGGGTCGCCGGGCACGCCGTGGGTGCACAGCATGGGCCCCAAGCGGACATCCGTCGGCAGCGCCGCGAGGGCCGGGGCGTATTCCGCCAGCCGCTCCGCCGTCCAGAGGAGGCCGTTCCAGTTGTACCCGGCGAAATCCGCCAGGTGCCCCAGCCGTTCCTCGTGGTTCCCCAGCAGCATCAGCGCGCCGAGCCCGGACAGCCGTTCGTGCACCTCGCGGGGCCGCGGGCCGAAATTGACGGCGTCGCCCAGCGAGATGATCCGGCTGCAGCTCCGGGCCGCGCGGGTCGCGAGGATGGCCTCCAGCGCGGACAGATTGCCGTGCAGGTCGCTGAGCACCAGGTACCGGGTCATTGGGCGGGCAGCAGGGGCTTCAGGAAGGCGGCCAGCTCCTCCGCCATCTCCGTCTGCTCCGGGATGCGCGGATGCCCCGCCGTGCCGCGGCCATTGCGGCGGAAGCGGTACCGCTGCGCGTTCAGGCCTTCCGCGCGCAGCTCCGCCGTGATCTCATCAATCGCCTCGTCCCAGCCCTCGTCGTGCATGATCAGCGTGGTGATGAACACCAGCGGCGTTCCCTCGGGATACTTGCCGGCCACGCCGCGGGCGATGCCCTTGTAGGCCTCCTTCCAGCGGGCGTGGTGAGCCGGGTCGCCGATGTCGATGTCATTCTGATCGGTCAGGGTATTGTGATGGTCGTTCTGCCCCAGGGCAAACACCACCGCGTGGGGCGTGAAGCGGCTGAAATCCCACTTCGTGTACGCGCCGGCCTCGGGGAAATAGCACAGGCGGTCCCAGGTCTGCACCATGCCGATGCCCTCGGGGTAGTGGAAGTATCCCGTGTCGTCCAGCACCGCGATGCCGCCCTGGCTGGTGGTGTGCACCTCGGCCCCCAGCAGGCGGCCGCACTGCCAGGCGTAGCTCCACCAGGCATTGTCATAGGCCGAGTCGTTGGAGCAGGGATCGGTGCGGCCCACATAGTCCACGGCCTCCACGCAGGCGCCGCTGGTCACGCTGTCGCCGTAGAACTCCAGCCGCAGCGCCGGCCGCTCCGGCGGCGCGAGAAAGGCTCCGTCGCAGCTGAACCCGTGCAGGGCATAGCTGTAGGAGCAGTCCAGCCGCTTGTACACCAGCACCGTGTGCATCTCCTCCGGCGCGAGATTCTCCGCCAGGAGCAGCTGCAGCCGCCGGCCGTTCTGCTCTTTCGTCACCGGCACCTTCGACAGGCGGCCGTCCACGACCAGGCCCAGGGAATTGGTGCCCCACACCACATTGGGCGTCACCGCGCATTCCAGCCGGCTGCCGGTGAACCGCACGCAGGCAAACGACGCCGGCCAGTAGAACACCGCGTCCCCGCCCTGCGCCGCCACGCGCCCGGTCAGCTGCACCTCCGGCGCGTCCATCCGCACCTGCTTCATCTCCATCGCTCTCTCCTCCGTCCGTCGGGCTGATTTCCGTCCCATCTTACCATGAAACGCCTGCCAAGGCAAGCGCCCTCGCGGCAGGATTCCGCCGCCGCCCGCAGAATTTCATATTATGGCCGGGAAGGGAGGGAGAGGCATGGAGGCGGACATTCTGCAATTCTTCACTGTGCAGCCGGCGGCGCTGCCGATCTATGAGGCGCTGGAGGCGGAGATCCGCGCGCTGTTTCCGGACGCGCGGCGCCGCGTGCAGAAGACGCAGATCACGTTCGACCACCGCTGCGTGTTCGCCTGCGTGTCCTTTCTGCGCGTCCTCAACAAGGCCCTGCTGCCGAGCCCGTATCTCGTGCTCACCCTGGGCCTGCCGGGGCCGCTGGACAGTGCGCGCGCCGCGGTGCAGACGGAGCCGTACCCCGGCCGCTGGACCGTGCACATCCCCCTGGGCCGCCCGGACGAGGTGGACGCCGAGCTGCTCTCCTGGCTCCGCGCGTCCTATGCCTTCTCCGAAACCAAGCGGCAGGCGCCGCGTAAAATGTGAAGAACAGTTGCGGGGGCAGCGGTGCGGCGGCTGTTTCTGGGTTGTTTCCGATCCTTTCCGATCATTTCCAGTGCATGCCGTGGATCCGATCTTGTCAAATGATGCGGGGCATGGTATAATGGTACAAAAAGAGGGTGTAAACAGTGCTGATTTTCGCCATTGTTTACCTGGTTCTATTTGTTCTTTTCGGCCTTGCAAAGCTGTATAAGTAACGATCAATTCCCGTTTATCCCTGCCGCCATCGGCAGGTTTTTTCTTTTCGGGGGGGATGATAGCCCAGGCGCGGGGATCGAAAGGGATTACCGTAAGTTGCAATTTCAATACGCAAGCCCATTTCCGGCGAAGTCACGCTCCCGCGATGAACAGCTGTGCATGACATGAGAAAACCCCACATCCTGTAGGATGCGGGGTGCGTGGAGCGGAGAAGCCGGGATTTGAACCCGGGCTGCCATTTCTGACACTACTCCCTTAGCAGGGGAGCCCCTTCGGCCACTTGGGTACTTCTCCACGTGGACGGTGAAACAAGCTGGCGGAGAGAGAGGGATTCGAACCCCCGGTGCCTTACGACATCACTGGTTTTCAAGACCAGCGCCTTCAACCGCTCGGCCATCTCTCCCCACAACCAGCATCGCAATTATACATGATGTTTCCGCTTTCGTCAAGCGGTAATTTTGGGATTGCAAAACGAAGCCGCCAAAAGCGCGCCGCAGACAGACGGGGCACGATCCGGCAGGCGTCTGAGCCGAAGCGCGGGGTCAGGCAGCCATTTCCCCTCCGGAAGGCCGTATCGGGGCGCTCACCGAGGCGGAGGCGAAGGCGATCGGTTTCATGGATTTCTAATCTTTTCACAATCTTCCTCTTCTGGTATTTCGGGCGGAATCTGCTATGATACAGCCGTACCCGGGAGCAGCCGATGCTGAGCGGTTCAGCCGGTGGGGCCCCCGGAAGGAGGATACCGAGATGTTCGCGCTGTTCTTTCTTCCCTTTTTCCTGATAATGGAAGTCGCCATGTTCCCGCTCCGCGTGATGCTGATGCTCCTGCGGCGCACCGGCTTCCTGGCCGCGCTGGTGGTCTTCGGGCTGTTCTCCATGGTGGGCGGAATGATCCGCCATATGCTGCCGCTGGTGCTGATCGGCGTGGGCCTGTGGCTGATCTACGGCGCCTACGTCTCCGCGAAAGCCAAGAAGGAAGGCACCGAGGTGCCGGACATCGGCCGCGCCTTCCGCGAGAGCACCGAGCGCGTCCGCAGCTATGTGCGCAGCCGCGTGTAAGGCCGCTGCCCGAAATGGGGCGTCCCCGCAAGAGGGCGCTCCTTTTCTTTGCCTTGACGCGGCGGGGCCGGCGTGGTACACTCAGGGGGACGAAACAGCAAGGAGATGAGCCTGATGGCAAGCCCGCATTCCGCCCGTCTTTGCGTGCTGGGCACGGAGCAGGAGCTGTACCGCCTGCTCTGCGCGATGCTGGAGAACGACTGCTGGCTGGATCCGCTGGACCCGGACAGCCGGCCGAAGAGCCTGCAGGAGGCCGCGGAGCTGGTGGCGCAGGACACCGCGAAGGATGAATACGGCGACGGCTTCCGCTATTCGATGGTGCACCCGAGCCCCTTCGGCAGCGCGGTGCCCGGCAGCTGCCGCCTGCGCCTGCAGCCGCAGCCCGGCGGTCTTTGGAGCGCCTGCTTTGCCTGGCAGAGTCAGGATCCCATGCAGCAGCGCGACTGGCTCCACCTGCAGCAGCGGGCCGGCTGGCCCCTGATGACGGCGCTGGCCTGCGGCGAAAACTTCGACGAGGAGACCGCCGCCTACATCTTCACCCGCGACCGGGTGCACGCGGACTATGACTGGATGGACTGCGTGTGGCTGTTCCTCGCCCACAGCTACGGCGAGGGCCTGCCGCCGGCGGAGGCCGGGGCGTGGAAGCGGCAGATGGACGCGATGCTGCGCGAGGGCGAGCTGGACTGGACGATCGACGAGGTGATCCGCGACAGCGAGGCCAATCTCCACCGCGTGATGGAGGCCGTGCAGGATCCGGAGGCGCTGGCCCGCGCGATGGACGAGGCCCTGCAGATGCGCGATTTCGACGCGCTGCTGGCGGCGCGGATGGCCATTGCGGAGGCGGTGCTCTGGGACACGGAGCACGCGCAGAAATGGCTGGCGGCCCTGCGCACGCTGGCGAACGCCTGAGCGCCGGTGGCAAAATGTACAAAACCGCAAAATAAAGATTGGAGGTTTTGTCAATTTCATTTTGGCCCGCAATCGCATATAATGCAATCAGTCAAAGGTCTCCTTCGGGAGGCTCCAAACAATAAGGAGGAATGCAACATGGCAAATGTTCTGCTCAAGCACATCTACAAGGTGTATGCCGGCGGCGTGACGGCTGTCAGCGACTTCTGCCTTGAGATCCAGGACAAGGAATTCATCGTGCTGGTCGGCCCCTCTGGCTGCGGCAAGTCCACCACCCTGCGTATGGTCGCCGGTCTGGAAGAGATCTCCGATGGCGAGCTGTACATCGAGGACCGTCTGGTGAACGACGTGGCTCCCAAGGACCGCGACATTGCCATGGTGTTCCAGAACTACGCTCTGTATCCCCACATGACCGTGTATGACAACATGGCCTTCGGTCTGAAGCTGCGCAAGACCCCCAAGGATGAGATCAAGCGCCGCGTGGACGAAGCCGCCCACATCCTGGGCATCGACCACCTGCTGACCCGTAAGCCCAAGGCTCTGTCCGGCGGCCAGCGTCAGCGCGTTGCTCTGGGCCGTGCCATCGTCCGTGAGCCCAAGGTCTTCCTGTTCGACGAGCCTCTGTCCAACCTGGACGCCAAGCTGCGCGTGCAGATGCGCACGGAGATCACCAAGCTGCATCAGCGCCTGCAGACCACCTTCATCTACGTTACCCATGACCAGACCGAGGCCATGACGATGGCTTCCCGCATCGTGGTCATGAAGGACGGCGTTGTGCAGCAGGTGGATACGCCCCAGAACCTGTACGACTATCCGGCCAATGAGTTCGTCGCCGGCTTCATCGGCAGCCCGCAGATGAACTTCTTCAACGTCATCCTCCGCAAGGAAGGCCAGGACATCTACGCTGTGTTCGGCGAGGGCGACTGCAACCGCGTCCTCGTGCCCGCCGCGAAGGTCGCCAAGTTCGTCGACGAGAGCTGCATCGGCCGCGAGGTCGTCATGGGCATCCGTCCTGAGAACATCGACGACTCTCCCGAAGCGATCGCGGCCCATCCGGAAGCCGCCATCGACGTGCACGTGGAAGTCACCGAGCAGATGGGCTCCGAGACCTATCTGTATCTGACCACCTCCGGCAAGGACGGCAACATCATCGCCCGCGTCGATCCGCGCACCGCGAGCCGCGCCGGCCTGGACATCAAGGTCGTCTTCGACACCAACCACCTGCACTTCTTCGACAAGGCCACCGAGATCACCCTGCTGGAGAGCGATCCCGCCGAGCGTGCGAAGCACCTCACCGAGATCTGATCATCCCTTGCAATCCCAGGCTCCCGCTGAAAGGCGGGGGCCTTTTCATTTTGACAGGCAGGGCGGAAAATGCGATAATCCCATATCAGTCCATGGCGGCAGGGGGCAGCGCCGCACCGCCAAGGGAGAATGGGGAAGCAATGAAGAAGCCCAATTTTTCGTCAAGTTCGCCGTTTATCAGATCGTCATCCTGATCGTCCTGATCGGCGCGGTGATACACAAATCTGCGCCCAGCCGTCCCCTCTGCCGGACTGGTCCGAAGCCGCGCCGGAGGTCTGGAAGCAGCGGGAAATCGTGCCGATGCTGTCGGTCGGCCTCTTCATCGAACAGTTTTCGATTGCACTTATTGCGTTCAGTTTCTGCTGCGAGAAAGAAAGCCGCTGGCTGTGGGCCAACCAGCAGAAGCTGATCACGTCCATCCATCTGAAGCGGGTGGAAGAGCTGAAGCAGCCCGGCCTGGAGGTTTTCTTTCTGCCCAAAAAGAAAAGGAAGGCCGCCATGTTCCGGGTGGTCTGCAGCGGTTACCGTTTTGCGCGCAGCCTCCGCATGCCATTGCTCGATCCGCAGTTTCAGGCGGTCATGGATCGGGTTGACAGTCCGGCGGTGCTCCGCGACCGGCACATCGTGAAAACCAGGATCATCGCGGCAGGCCATCGGTTCTGCACCGTGACGCAGCGCAATTCCCGCGCTGTGCGGAGCTCCTTCAACGGTGTTGTCCACAGCTGGGGCACATCCCGCTCCATCTCGGAGCCCGGCAGCAGCCTCTTCACCTTCCTCGTGTTTTTCGACGACCGCAAAACCGTGACGGAGAAAGCCTGGGAGGGCACGCCGCGCTGTGCTTTTCTGCTGGATAAGCTGGAGAAATGACATGAGGCTCCTCGCCCTCTCCCCCGCGGAGAGGGTTTCGTTTTGTCAGCATTCGGCCCAGAGGCAGGAAAGGCACAACGCCAGCCCCCTCGCGCCCTCCTCCGCCGGGAGCGCCGTCACCGGCGGCACGTGGATGAAGCCGCAGGGGATGCCCCATTCCCGGCAGCGGCGGACCGTCCGGTAAAAGACGTCGTTGCAGACATAGCTGCCGGCCGACCAGGACAGGGCCGCGGGCAGTCCGGCCGCCCGCAGCGCCGCCGCCATCTCACGGACAGGCAGGCCGCTGAACAGGCCGTCCGGGCCGCCGGGTGCAATGGGCTGCCAGCGGGGCTGGGTGCCCGCGTTGTCGGGGATGCGGGCGTCGCACAGATTGACGGCGATCATCTCCGGCGTGATGGCGCTCCGACCGCCCGCGACACCGGTGCAGACAACGGCGTCAGGCCGCAGCTCCCCGGCCAGGCGCAGCACGGTCTCCGCGGCCCCGCCGAACACCACCGGCAGGCAGGCCCGGTGCACCGTCCAGCCGTCCAGCTGCTCCGGCAGCCGCCGCACCGCCTCCCAGGAGGCGTTGACCGCCTCGCCGCCAAAGGGCTCGAAGCCGGTCACCAGCACGCTTTTTGCCACAGGCCAGCCTCCTTTGCAATCGCCGCGGCCCCTTTTCACTCAGCGTCGCAGAATTCGTAGTCCTCATTTTCCGCCTGCCAGAGGTAGAAGACCTCGTCGCTCTCGTCCTCATCCTCCACAAAGCGGAGCGACTCGCCGCCGTCCTCCGCGGGCGTCACCTCATAGATCGAGACGAACACATCCTCCTCGTCCGCCTCGGCGCCCTCCTCCGGCACCTCCTGCAGCACCACATACTGCCGGCCGGCGCGGGTCAGCCGGGCCAGCAGGTCGAATGCAATATCCTCCCCCGTGTCCGAGGTCAGCACAATTCTCTCCGTCATGGGTCATCAGCTCCCTTCGCTGCTTCTATTGTACAGGGGAAACATGCCCGGGGCAAGGGGGCGGGCCGGGAATATTTCCGGACGGATGCTCATTGGACGAGGCGGAGATTGTCCTCCGGCGACTCCTCCATCACCTGGTTCATGTA
This sequence comes from uncultured Clostridia bacterium, assembly GCA_946538975.1. Lineage (GTDB taxonomy): Bacteria > Bacillota > Clostridia > Christensenellales > Aristaeellaceae > RUG11272. The sequence goes on from CAMNHF010000001.1 coordinate 53,782, forward strand.
CAGGACTGAGGCGCTCTCTCCCAGGTACTTTTGCCACAGCAGCCAGCCGGCATCCTCCCGCCAGCCGGGATCGCCGCTCCGGAAGGTACCGCTGAAGCAGGCCCGGTTGAAGCGGGCGGAGAAGGCCAGCATCGCCTCCTGATCCGCCTCCGGGATGCCCCTGTCCGCCAGCATGGGGCGGTTTTTCTCCACGGTGATCGACGTGAACCATTCCTCGCTCATGGCCGCAAAGCCCTCGGGCAGGAAGGCCTCGTCCGGCGTGCGGGCCTCGTAGGTCAGCGTGCCGTCGTCCGCCAGCGTCACCAGCGCAAAGCGGTGGGGCCACACGCTCCACGCGCCGGTGGCGGCGTCGGCCGTGCCTCCGTCGCGGGCGATATGCTGGATGTGCATGTGGCCGGAGAGGTTCAGCCGCACGCCGTGCGCCTGCAGCCGCCGCAGCATGTCCTCATGGCCGAACATCAGGTAGGTGTCCTGGCTGAAGCGCGTGTGCGGAATCAGGTTGTGATGCGTGAAGGTGAGCACCTCCGCCCCGGCCGCGTCCGCCGCCGAGAGCACCTGCTCCAGCCACGCGTCGTGATCCGCCATGTACACGCCGTAGACCTGCGCGCCGCCGTGCCAGACCGTCACGTCCGGCATAGCCAGCCAGAGCTCGCTGCTCAGCGGCACATGGTAGGACAGGTTCGCGCCGGCCCCGCCCTCCGCCGGCCGCATCAGCTCCGCGTAGATCGCGGCGAATTCCTCCGCCGTCACCGCATCCGTCCAGCTCCACTGGCTGCCGTGGAAGGCGCGGGCGGCGTTGCTCTCAATGTCGTGGTTGCCGGGGATGACATAGACCGGGATGCCCTCCAGCCGGAGCGTGTTCAGCTTCTCCGCCAGCCGGATATGGCTCACCCGCTCGCCGTTGAAGGTGAGGTCGCCGGTGAGCACCAGCGCGTCGGGCCGCACTGCCCGCGCCTGGGCCAGCAGGGCGTCCAGCAGCTCGCCGCTGTACTGGGTCAGCTTGCCGTCCCCGGTGCACAGGGTGCGGATGAACAGCTCGCTGCCCTCATACAGCTCCGGCGCGAGGTAATGCAGATCGCTGGCCACCATCACGCGGTGCTCGCCCAGAGCGGCGCCTGCACAGAGGAGGCACAGCAGCACCAGCAGCGCAGTCCGTTTCATCCTTCGCCTCCGTTCTCAGTAGATGCCGGCCATCGCCTGCGTCAGCGCGCTCATCGCGCTGATGATCGCCGTCTGCCCGACGCTGCCGGAGGAGAGAATCACCTGCATGTTGTAGATGGCGTTCTGCAGGGCCGCGTACTGGCCGCCGGCGGGATCCAGCGTCGGCAGCATCGCCTGGGCCTGCTGCAGGAGGCTCTGCGCGTCCGGGATGAAAGGCGCGCCGCTGTTGTCCACCCCGGCGGGATCGGTGTAGCCGGTGTGCAGGGTGCACACGCCGCCGGCGGAGGAGACGAAGCTCCCCAGGTACTGCCGCAGCGTGTCGTCGTACTGGGTGCCGATGAAGTTGCTCAGCGGGTGGCCCTCCGGGATCACAATGACGCCGCGGGTTACCACGTTCGGGCAGTACTGCGAGGCCAGCATGCCGCTCTCCGCGCAGACAGACTGCGCCTGGTGGATCTGGCAGGAGACGGTGGGCTGGGTGCCCTCCGCCCAGTAATCGGTGACCGTGCCGTAGCCCATTGCGTCGCTGCGGCAGGCATCGGTGGCCAGCTGGCCGGAGACGGCGCAGGTCGTCACCCGCGTCAGGCCGTAATCGGAGGGGCTGCCCTCGATGATGTCCTGATTGCCCAGCTGCCGTGCGGTGTGGATCTTGCTCATGTAGGCCTGCCACAGGGGGGCCGCCGCGCCGCTGCCGGTGGACGAGGAGGCCAGGGCCTTGTAGTTGTCATGGCCCACCCACAGCGCCGAGGCATAGTAGCCGGTCATGCCGGAGAAGTACACGCCCTTCTGGTCCGAGTTCGTGCCGGTCTTGCCGGCGACGGTCTGGCCGCTGATCTTCGCGCTGGTGCCGGTGCCGCTCTTCACCACGTCCTTCATCATGTCCACGATCATGTAGCTGGTGGCGGCGGAGAACACCCGGCGGCGCTCCTGATGCTGGTGGCCGTCCCAGACCACATTGCCGTCGCTGTCGGAGATGCCCAGCACGGAGATCGGCTCCTGATAGACGCCACTGTTGGCCAGCACGCCGTAGGCCACGGTCATCTGCAGCGGGGTGACGCCGCTGGAGCCGAGGGTCACGCCGAAGGGCGTCGCGTCGATGTGGTCGTCGTCCACGCCCAGCTGGTGCAGAAAGTCCACCGACCGCGTGACGCCCACCATGGTCATCAGGGTCTGCGCCGCAGCCGTGTTGTAGCTCTTGCGCAGGGCCTCGCGCAGGGTGATCGGCCCGGTGTAGCTGGAGCCGGAGTAGTTCCGCGGCCAGGTGTCCTCCAGCTTCGCGTTCTTCCAGCCCACGATGGGCAGGGGCATATTGAACACGATCGAAGCCGGGGAAGCGCCCATCTCCAGCGCGGGGGCGTAGACCGCGATGGGCTTGATCGCGCTGCCGACGGGCATTTTCATGTCGGTGGCGCGGTTCATCGTCTTGCGGGCGGTCGGGGTGTCACGGCTGCCGACAATGGCCTTGATCTCGCCCGTGTGCCAGTCCAGCACCACCGCGCCGACCTGCGGCTGAATGATCTCGTCATAGGTGCCGTCGCTGTTGCGGGCGCGGTACACCTTGTCCGAGGGGTCGCGCAGGGAGGGGTATTTCGTCCAGTGGCTGACCGTGTCCTGCACGATGGTCTGGATCTCCGTGTCGATGGCCAGCATCACCCGATAGCCGCCGGTGCGCAGCTTCGTCTCCATCTGCGCACGGTTCGCGGGCGTGTTATCCAGCCCTTCCATCTCGAGGAAGATGTCCACCACCTCGCGCACCGCGTACTCGACATAGTGCGGGTACTCGTACATGCTGGCCCCGGCGGAGGGATCCTTCTCCAGCACCTGCGCCGTCGACGGGTCGAGGGCCGCCTGGTACTGCTCCCAGGTGATGTACTGATTCTCGTACATGCAGCGCAGCACATAGTTCGTGCGGTCGTTGGTGATCTTCGGGTAGTCCACGCCCTCCTTCTCCCGGGTGTAGAAGTTGCGGCGAGGATTGTAGTAGTAGGGACTGTTGCACAGCCCGGCCAGCATCGCGCACTCCCGCAGGGTCAGTTCCCCCAGGCCCTTGCCGAAGTAGCCCTGGGCCGCGGTCTGCACGCCGTAGTAGTTCTCGCCCAGGTAGATCGTGTTCAGGTAGCTCTCCAGAATCTGATCCTTCGTGTAGGTCTGCTCCAGCTGCATCGCCAGCCAGGCCTCCTGGATCTTGCGCTTGTAGCTCTGCTCGGAGGAGAGCAGGGTGTTCTTGATCAGCTGCTGCGTGATCGTGGAGCCGCCCTGCGTGGAGGAGGAGGACAGATTGGACACAAAGGCGCCCACGATGCGCTTCAGGTCGATGCCGTTGTGCGTGTAGAAGCGGGCGTCCTCCACCGCGACGAAGGCCTGCTGCAGATAGCGCGGCATCGCGGCGATGGAGACCATCACGCGGTTCTCCGTGCCCTTGTATTCCGTGATCAGCTTCCCGTTGCAGTCGTAGATGAAGGAGGTCTGCGCCTGATCGTCCAGGGCCGCCAGGTCCAGGGTCGGCGCGGTCTCCACGTAGCCCTTCGCGATGCCGATGACCGCGCCGAGCCCGGCCAGCGCGGCCAGCAGGATCAGCACGGCAAAAATGCGCACCACGTTCACCGCGACGCTCAGCACAAAGGGCGGCTGACCCACGCGCGGCTTGAAAATCGAGTGCGGCTCCTCCTCCGCGTCATCGCGGACAAATTCGTCTTCCGTGTAGGCTGTCCCCCGGGGCGTCTCCTCCACCGGCGGCAGGCCGATGCCCTCCACCGGCGTGCTCTCCTGCGGATAAGACGGCTCCCACTGCGCCCCTTCGGCCTGCCGGCCCGCGGTGCGGCGCCGCCGGGGCGTGCCGTTTCGCTGCGACATGTTCCACCTCGTATGTCTCGTTTTCCGGCAGAGAGCCGGCGCCTTATTATAGCATATCCCGCCGTCCCGGGCAAATCCGCCGGCAATTTGTTGCAAGTGTTGCGGCCCTCCCGGGTGCTGCTCAATGCCTAGGGGAAGGAAACCCTTTTCCCGGAGGAAAAGGGCTTTCCTTCCCCCAGACCCCCATCTTTCCGAAAAGGCCGTTCTTTGAGGAAGGGGGATTTTTGCACGATTGGCGTGCGCAGGAGGACACGCTCATGCGCATATTGCCCTGCGGGCTGAGTAGCAACCTCCCTGCGAAAAGCCGCCGACGGCAAAGCCCGCCGGAGCGTGCTGCGTGATCCGGCGGGCTCCTGGCAGGGGGAAACCGTGGTCATCCCCCGGGCGCATGGGATTGCGGGATGCTGACGGGCGGCCTTTCACCCCATCAGCGCGCGGTCGATGGCGGCGGCGGCCTGCTTGCCGGCGCCCATCGCGGAGATGACCGTGGCCGCGCCGGTCACGGCGTCGCCGCCGGCCCAGACATGCTCGCGGGAGCTGAGGCCGTCCTCATTGACAACGATGCCGCCGCGGCGGTTCACCTCCAGGCCGGCGGTCGTGTTCTTGATCAACGGGTTCGGGCTGGTGCCGATGGCCATGATGACCGTGTCCACCGCCAGCTCAAAGGCGCTGCCGGGAATCTCCACCGGACGGCGGCGGCCCGAGGCGTCCGGCTCGCCCAGCTCCATCCGCACGCAGCGGATGCCGGTGACGAAGCCGTTCTTCGGGTCGCGGGGATTGTCGGGGTTTGCATAGCCCAGGATCTCCGTGGGATTGCACAGCAGGCGGAAGTCGATGCCCTCCTCCTGGGCGTGCTCCACCTCCTCGCGGCGGGCGGGCAGCTCCTCCATGGAGCGGCGATAAATGATGTAGACCTTCTCCGCGCCCAGCCGGAGCGCCGTGCGGGCCGCGTCCATGGCCACGTTGCCGCCGCCCACCACCGCCACGCGGCCGCCCTTCATGATGGGCGTGTGCGGCTTGTCCAGGTAGGCCTTCATCAGGTTGGAGCGGGTCAGGTACTCGTTGGCGGAATAGACGCCCTTGCAGCTCTCCCCGGGGATGCCCATAAAGTTGGGCAGGCCCGCGCCGGAGCCGATGAACACGGCCTCATAGCCCATGTCGAACAGCTCGTCGACGGTCAGCGTCTTGCCGATGATCACGTTCGTCTCAATGTCCACGCCCAGCCCTTGCAGGGTCTCCACCTCGCGGGCGACAATGGACTTGGGCAGGCGGAATTCCGGGATGCCGTACACCAGCACGCCGCCGGCGGTGTGCAGGGCCTCGTAGATCGTGACCTGATACCCCTTGCGGGCCAGATCGCCCGCGCAGGTCAGTCCGGAGGGGCCGGCGCCGACCACGGCGACCTTATGGCCGTTGGGGGCAGGCTTCGCGGGCTGGCCCGCCGCGTTGGCGTTGTGCCAGTCGGCGGCGAAGCGCTCCAGCCGGCCGATGGCCACCGGCTCCATCTTCGCGCGCACCTGCAGCGTGCACTTCGATTCGCACTGGCTCTCCTGCGGGCAGACGCGGCCGCAGACCGCGGGCAGGGTCGAGGACTGGCTGATGATCTGGTACGCCTCCTCAAAGTTCCCCTGCCTGATCTGCGCGATGAAGTCCGGAATGCGCACGTTGACCGGGCAGCCCGCCACGCAGGGCCGGTCCTTGCAGTTCAGGCAGCGCTTGGCCTCCTCCAGGGCGATTTCCACCGGATAGCCCTGCGCCACCTCGGCAAAGTTATGGGCGCGCACCTCCGGGCTCTGGGTGGGCATTTCATGTTTTTTCGGCTGAATGGGCATTGTCTTCCCTCCCTCAGGCTTTCCGGAACAGGCTGCACGCCTCCTCGTAAGCGTGGCGCTCGTAATCCGCATACATGCGGCCGCGGCTCATGGCTTCGTCAAAGTCCACCTCGTAGCCGTTGAAATCGGGGCCGTCCACACAGGCGAACCGCGTCACCCGCTGCCCGTCCTGCACCAGGGTGATCCGGCAGCCGCCGCACATGCCGGTGCCGTCGATCATGATCGGGTTCATGCTGACGGTGACGCGCACGCCGAAGGGCTTCGCCGCGGCGACGACGAACTTCATCATGACCAGCGGGCCGATGGCGATGATCCGGTCGAACTTCTCCCCCGCCGTCAGCATTTCCTTCAGCGGCTCGGTCACATTGCCGTGCCGGCCATAGGAGCCGTCGTCCGTGGTGACGATCAGGCGGTCGGAGCAGGCGGCGAACTCATCCTCCAGGATCAGCAGCTCCCGATTGCGGAAGCCGATGATGCTGGTCACGGCCGCGCCGATCCGGTGCAGCTCCTGGGCGACGGGCATCGCAATCGCGCAGCCCACGCCGCCGCCGATGACGCAGACGCGCTCCGGGCCGTTCATCTCGGTCGCCGTGCCCAGCGGGCCCGCGAAATCCTGCAGCGCGTCGCCCTCGCGGAGGTGATTGAGCGCCTCCGTGGTCGCGCCGACCACCTGGAAAATGACCTTCACCGTGCCCTCCTCCGGGCAGGTGCCCGCGACGGTGAGCGGGATGCGCTCCCCCGCCTCGTCCACGCGCAGGATGATAAACTGGCCGGGCCGGGCCTTGCGGGCCACCAGCGGCGCCTCCACCTCGATCTGGGTGACCGTGGGATTCAATTCGCGTCTCCTGACAATCTTGTACAAAACTGACCCTCCTCGCCTTCCGGCGGCATGTGCGCGGACGCGGCAGGCGCCGCCCTCCCAGCCGGCTGAACAAATACGATGATAACCCACGAAGCCCCGCTTGTCAATCAATTGCCCCGGAAGAAACAGCGAAGGAACAATGCGCGGGGTGCTGTGCAGTCGTCAGACAGGCAAAGCAGCGATCGAAGGGTTATCAGGGGGGCGAAGCCAGGCTGAGCAGCAATGAGATGTCACTTCCGGGAAGGGAAAAACCGCTTCGCCTATTGCTCCTTTGAAAGAATCGTGTATAATGGCGCTGTGCGGTTTTGCCGCACCGGAATCAAGGAGGACACAAATCATGGAAAGAGCCGCAGCGATTGAACAATACCGTACCGCCCTGCGGAACGGTCAGAAATACTGCAATGCCTGCATCTCCCGGGGCCAGTTCCCCTACCCGCAGGTGCTGGAAGACCTCTACCCCGAAGCGATGACCGCCGCGCGCGCCGAGCTGGGCGTGATGGAGATCCCCATGGACGCGATCATCGGCACCCTGGCCAGCGGACGGAAATCCGCCTTCGCAGGGAACTTCATGCCGCTGCTCAACGAGAACACGGAGTTCGCGGCGAAATGGATCAACCTGTGCAGCGCCCACCTGAGCGACCGCGGCATCGTCGACCCCATCGTGTGCTTTGAGTATCTGGGCCGCTTCTATGTGCAGGAGGGGCACAAGCGCGTCAGCGTGCTGCGCTCCTACGACGCGCTGACCATCCGCGCGAAGGTCACCCGCGTCTACCCCGTCTGGAACGACGAGCCCAACATCCGCGCCTATTATGAATTCCTGGAGTTCTTCAAGCGCGCGCAGATCTACGGCCCCATGTTCACCCGGCCCGGCTGCTGGGCGAAGCTGGAGGAAGGCCTGGGCTTTGAGAAGGGCCATGTCTGGACCGGAGACGAGCGGGCCGACTTCATGCGCCTGTACTGGCGGCTGCGCGAAGCCTGCACCCCGCAGATGCTGGAGCAGGTGCCCGAGCACTCTCTCAGCGAGGTGCTGCTGAGCTGCCTGGACGTCTATCCCTACGAGCAGCTCAAGACGCTGGACACCGCGGAGCTGCGCCGCCGCGCGACCGCCCTGCTGCCCGATCTGCGCTACGCCGCCAAGGAGGAGACGAAGGGCGAGCTGCCCACCGTCTCCACCGAGCCCGCCATCCCCGGCAAGACCCTGGTCGGCCGCATCCTGGACGGCATCGCCCGGCCCACGCTGAATGTGGCCTTCGTCCACGTCAACGATCCGGCCACCAGCGCGTGGACGCAGGGCCATGACGAGGGCGCCCGCCAGATGGAGGAAGCCCTGGGCAGCCAGGTGCGCGTGAAGACCTACATCGTCGGCGAGGAGGACGCGGACACCCTGATGGAGCGCGCCGTCGCCGAGGACGGGGCGCAGCTGCTGATCGCCACCGCGCCGACCCTGCTGGCCCCCGCGCGGCAGGCCGCCGCCCTGCATCCCAGCCTGAAGGTGCTGGTCTGCGCGCTCTCCGTGCCCTATGTGGGCGTGCGCACCTATTACAGCCGCATTCACGAGGCGAAGTTCATCTCCGGCGCGATCGCCGGCGCCCTGTGCGGCAGCGATCCCATCGGCTACATCGCCCGCTATCCCATTCTGGGCGTGCCCGCCTCCATCAACTCCTTCGCCCTGGGCGTGCGCATGACGAACCCCAAGGCGCAGATTCTGCTGGAATGGTCCGGCATGGACGTCGACCCGGTGCAGAAGCTCTGGGCCGCCGGCGCGCGCATCATCTCCGGCCATCCGGTGGCCGCCAGCACGCCCAGCAACATCGGGCCCGGCTGGTCCACCGCGCTGATGGAGAAGGATGGCTCCTTCCTGCCGCTGGCCGTGGACATCTGGAACTGGGGCCGCACCTATGAGCAGATCGTGCGCTCCGTGCTGGCCGGGGCCTGGGACACCGCCGCGCCGCGCGACACCGCCGTCAGCTACTGGTGGGGCCTGTCCAGCGGCGTGATCGACGTGCGCCTGTCCGACACCGTGCCCCAGGGCGTGCGCCAGCTGGCCGGCATCCTGAAGGAGGGCATCATCCGCGGCACCGTGGATCCCTTCCAGGGGGTGGTGCTGGACCAGGGCAAGCGGGTGCGCTCCACCCAGGACAGCTGGTTCCAGCCGGAGGAGCTGATGCGGATGAACTGGCTGTGCGACAACGTGATCGGCCACATCCCCACCGTGGACGAGCTGCTGCCGATGGCCCGCGAGACCACGCGGCTGCTGGCCCTGCCCGAGGATGTGCCGCAGCCCGCTCCGGCGAACTGAGCGGAGGAGGGCGGCATGCGCGTGACCATCATCGCCGTGGGGCAGATGCGGGAGAAGCCGTACCGCGCCATGGCGGAGGAATACCTGACAAGGCTGAGCCGCTTCGGCAGCTATCAGGTGGTGGATCTGCCCGATCTGCCGGAGCCGAAGAACGCCTCCCCCGCCGAGGAGGAGGCAGTCCGCCGCCGGGAGGGCGAGGCCATTCTCCGCGCCCTGAAGCCGGGGCAGCGGGTCATCGCCCTGGCCATCGAAGGGCGGCAGTACGCCTCTGAGGAGCTGGCGGCGCATCTGCGGGAGCTGGCCGTGCGCGGCGTGAGCGACATCGCGCTGGTCATCGGCGGCTCGCTGGGCCTGTCGCCGGCCGTGATGCAGCGCGCCGACGAGACGCTCTCCATGGGGAAGATGACCTTCCCCCACCAGCTGGCCCGGGTGATGCTGCTGGAGCAGCTCTACCGCTGCGAGAAGATCAGCGCGGGCGAGCGCTACCACAAATAAAGCCTGTACGCAAAAGGAGCTGTTTCGTGACGGAAAACCGCGCAGCGCGCTGGAAGAGTGCGGCCGCAGACTTTCTTCTCTACCTGCTGACGGCGGGCGGAGGGCTGCTGGCCGTCTTTTGCGCGTGCGGCCTGCTTCCGATGGCCTGGCCCGCGCTGGCGGCCACCGTGCTGTGGGGCCTCCTGATCGTCCCCGTCCGCGCCCTGTGGGGGAAGACCTGGCCCTTCGCCGCCCTGAGCGCCGCCTGCCTGCTCCTGCTCTGCCTGGGCGGCGGCGGAATGCAGCAGCGGACCGTCAGCGTGCTGTACAGCCTGCGAGACTTCGCCGTGGGCGAGCGGCTGTCCGTCCTGCTCACGGCGGGGGATACCGCGCCGCGCATGGCCGTGTGGTTCTGCCTGGTGGGCACGCTCGTCCTGGGCGGCCACGGGGGCATCGCGCTGAGCGTCACCGCCGGGCTGATGATTCCCCTCCTGCTGCAGGGGCCGGGCGGGGCCTCCCTGCTGGCCCTGCTGCCGCTGCTGGCCGGCGTCCTGGTGTATTTGCTGCGCCAGGAGGGCACGGACCGGCGCAGGGGCATTCTGGCGGCGCTGCTTCTCGCGGCGGCGGCGGTGCTGCTGGTGCCCCACGGGGATGTGTCCGTCTCCCCCTTCCGGGAGATCGCGCAGTCCATCCGCCAGACCGTGGACCGCTACCTCTTTTTCGACGACCCGCGCAACGTGTTCTCCATCGGCGACGTGGGCTGGTATCCGAACGGCTCCGGCCAGCTGGGCGGCCGCCCCTCCCCCTCCACGGAGGAGCTGCTGGAGGTGCGCGCAGACCGCAACGTCTACCTGCGCGCCATCTCCCGCGACACCTACACCGGCCGTGCCTGGCTGGACAACACCGGCGGCAACCGCCTGCTGTGGATCCATCCCTCCTACCGGAACACCCGCGCCGCTGTGTTCAACGAAAACCTGCCCGCCCTGCCCTCCGCGCTGATGGAGGCGGAGGAGGTCAGCGTCACCGCGCGGCACAGCTTCATCTCCACCACCCTGTTCGTACCCCAGCGCGTACGCGCCTTGCAGGCCGGCGGCAGCCTGGTGCCCTATTTCAACCAGGCCGGCGAGATCTTTGTCACCGATCCGCTGGAGCCGGGCGACACCTGGTCCGTCAGCGCGCCGCTGCCGCAGGCCGGGGACGCCGGGCTGGAGGAGCTGCTGGCCGCCGCGGCCCTCGGGACGGACGGCGATTACGAATCCATCCGCGCCGCCTACACCAAGCTGCCGGACCATCTGCAGGAGGCCGTGTGGGAGCTGGCCCGCGAGGCAGCCGGCCCCTCCGGGGATCCCTATCAGCAGGTGCTGTCCATCCAGCGCTGGCTCCGGGACAACTGCACCTACACCCTGGATGTGGACGATCCGGATCCCGGCGTGGACTTCGCCAGCCAGTTCCTGCTGGTGACGCGCGAGGGCTACTGCGTGTATTACGCCACCGCGATGACCGTGATGTGCCGGATGTGCGGCATACCCGCCCGCTATGTGGAGGGCTTCCTGGCCCGGCCGGACAGCACGGGGCAGGCCATCGTCACCGGCGAGGAGGGCCACGCCTGGACGGAGGTCTATTTCCCCGGCTTCGGCTGGCTGACCGTCGAGGCGACGCTGAGCGGCTCCGCCGGAGCAGGCGCTCCCTCCGCGCCGCCTCCGCAGCAGCCCGAGAACGCCACCGTCCCGCCCGAAACGCCCACGCCCGCGCCTTCCGCCGAGCCTTCACCGGAGCCTTCGCCGGAACCTTCGCCTGAACCTTCACCGGAGCCGTCCCAGGAGCCTTCTCCTTCTCCGGAGCCTTCCCAGGAGCCGGAGGGCAGCCCTCCGCCGGACGACAATCCGCCGGAGCCAGACGCGGATCCCGCCGGCGGCAGCGGAAGCCCCGGGGGAAACGCGCCCTCGCTGTGGTGGCTCTGGCTGATCCTGCTGCTCCTGGCGCTGCTCCTGTGGCGGCTGTGGGCCGTGCAGCCCGGTCACCGGGCGCGCCGACAGCCCGACGCTGCGCACCGCTACCGGCTGTGGTGGCAGGCGCTGGAGGACGTCCTGGCCGCGGCCCGGCTGCCCCGGGCGCCTTCGGAGAGCCCCGCCGCCTGGCTGAGCCGGGTGGATGCCGCGGGCCGCTTCACCGTCCCCCTGCAGGAGCAGGGACAGGTCATGTCCGCCGTGCTGTACGGCCGCCGGGAGCCCGGCGAGCCCCAGGCTGACCGCCTCGCCGCGGCCTGCGCCCAGGCAGAGAAGCAGCTCCGTGGGAAAGAAAAGCTCCGCCTGCAGCTCTGCCGCCTGATGGGAAGGCCCCTCAACCGCAGGACCGTCTGAACGCAAAAATACCGCCGTCCCCTTAAGGCAGCTGTGCCTCAGGAGGACGGCGGTTTTTCCGTGCGGATCTTTGCGCTTCATGGCGGCGGAAAGCCTCACTCCGCCCAGGCGGTCAGCTGGGACAGCGGAATCTTCCACAGGCCGCCGCTGCGGAGCAGGCGCGTCACGCAGCCGCTGCGCCGGCCCGACTGCAGCAGGCTGCCGGAGACGGTCACGTCCGCCGTGTAGGTCATCGTGCGGCCGTCGGCGCTCAGGCTGCCGCTGGACAGGGAGAAGGCGGTCAGCAGGGGCAGCCCCTCCATCTGCGCGACGAAGGCGTCGTAGCCCCCGCCCCCCGCGACATACTTCCACAGCCGCAGCCAGTCCCGCTGGCGCAGGCAGGTGAACACGGTCTCCATCGTCCGGTCCGCCGTCAGCAGCAGGCTGCTGTCGCGGCGCAGCGGACCTGTCAGCTCGCTGTCCGGGGCATCGTCGAGGAAGTAGTTCTGCTTCAGCCGCAGGGAGCCGCCGCTACCCTGGGAGACAAGGATCTGCACCGCGTCGATGTCGCAGTTCTCCGTCACCGTGGCGATGAGGCTCTGCATGGCCAGCCGGCGGCGCAGCGGGGCCTCCGCCAGCCAGGCGTCGGTCTCGCGCCAGTTGGCCGGCTCGTCCGGGTAGGCCGCGAGCACATCCGCGGACAGGGTCACAAACAGCGTCCGCCCCTGCAGCGAGGTGGACAGCACCCGCGTGCCCGCCGGAAAGAGGGCGGTCAGCTCCTGCTGTCCCGGCCCGGTCAGCAGGGCGGCGATCAGCGTCAGCTCCCAGGGCTGGTTGGGCAGCCGGGTCAGCGTGCGGTACTCCTGCGCCAGCAGCGGCTCGTCCAGGAAGCGGTAATACAGCACCGCGGTCTGCTGCCGGGAGAGGGGCTGCGCCTCCTCCTGGGACGGCAGCAGCACCGGCGCGTCCGGCAGATCCGTCACGGCCGCGGCCTCCAGCGGGTTGCGCGGCGCGGCGCAGGCGCTCAGCAGCAGCGCGCCGGCCAGCAGCAGGGCCAGCAGGGCCAGCTTTCCGGTTCTGTTCATATCTGTCGATCCTTTGCGTCAGTTCAGGCGGGCCGCCTCCTGCCCCCAGGCGTCGTACAGCACCGCCGCGTCGTCCTTCTTCTTGTGCCAGACCTGCTTGTCCGGCCAGCTGTAATCCCCCTGGCGATCCGCCTTCTGCCCGGTCACGGTGAGGCTCTCCCCCGGCGCCAGCGCCGCGCCGGCCGGGAAGACGAAGATCTCGCCGCCCCGCTCCGAGCGGATGAACCAGCCCGCCAGCTCCACCGTCTCCGCGCCGCTATTGCGCAGGGAGATGCTGTCGCCGGCGGCGTCCCGGTCATACAGCTGAAGGCCCGCGGGCACCTGCGGCAGCTCCGGCCACGCGCCCAGCTTCAGCGTCACGGCGCCGTCCGCGATCTCCGCCAGCACGCCCTGGGCGGCGTTGTTCGTGACGGCGATCTGCGCGCCGACGCCCTGCAGGGCCTTCAGCACGCGCTTGCTCGGCGTGTTCGTGTCCACGGCGGGATCGGTCGAAATCACCGCAGCCCGCGGACGGATGGCGCTCACGAAGGTGTTGGAGGTGGCGTCCGGGTTGCCGTGGTTGCCCACCTTCAGCACGTCCACCGGCCGGAGCAGCCCTGCCGCGGCCAGCTTTTCCTCCTCGGGGAACTCCATGTCGCCGCACAGCAGTATGGAGCCGCCCGCCGCCTCCGCCAGCAGCACGAGGGAGTTGTTGTTCTCCTTCTCGTCCGCCTCTGTCGGCCCGAGCACGCTCAGTCTGCCGCCGTCCAGCGGCAGGCTGTCGCCGGCGCGCAGCCAGTGCACGCTCTCGCCGCGCAGCCCCGCGGCCAGCACCGCCGGGTGCTCCTTTTCGGCCACCTCCGCATAATACGCGGAGGCATACCAGGCGTCCACCGCCACGGGACTCTGGGCCAGCGCATACGCGCCGCCCGTGTGATCCTTGTGCGTGTGGGTCAGGATGACGCCGGTCAGCCGCTCAATCCCCCACACCTGCAGGGCCCGGCTCACCGCGCCGTAGCTCTCCGCGGTGCCGGTGTCGATCATGTAGACATCCCTGCCGCACAGCAGCAGCAGGCAGTCCGCCTTGCCCACGTTCACAGCCAGAAGCCGCAGCATCTCCGCCTCCTCCTGTTCCGCCGGGGCCGCCGCGCACAGCATCAGCAGCGCCAGCACCAGCGCGATCGCTCGCCGCATGCGCCTTCCCCCTTCACTCGATGGCGCTGACAGCCGTCTTCAGCATGTCCAGCTCCTGGGTCAGCTCCGTCTGCAATTCACCGGTGGTCGTGCCGCTGATGATCTTCGCGGTGTAGTTGTCGATGGTCGCGTACAGGGCGTCGAACAGGCTGCTGCTCACCATCTCGCGCCCGGAAAGGCTGCGCTCGGTCTGGTTCAGCAGATCCGCCGCGTAGACCTCCGAGCGGATGGCCGACAGGGTGGAAAAGCTGCTGTTGGAGGCCGTGCGGCTCAGGTTGACCACCTGCTTCTGGGCCGCCTCCACCTCGGTCAGCATCCGCCCGATGAACAGGCTGCGGCTCTCGGCGCGGTAGCGCATCGCCGGCACCGCGAAGAACAGCAGCACGATCAGCGCCACGGCCAGCAGCGCCGCGACGATGCCGGCCAGCCGGCTGCCGCCCCGCTGCGAGGGCACCACAATGTTGCCCCTGCGGTTGGAATATCGGTTCATGGTTCTCCTCCTGTGCAATCAAATGCCCTCATCGCCGGAGCCGGCGGGAAAGGCGTTGAAGCCGGCCCGCTCCGCGAAGCTCTTTTTCTTCGGCATCGCCGTCTTTCCCTCCGCGACGCCCACGGGCAGGAAGCAGACCAGCTCCCAGCCCTCCGGCACGCCGAGGATCTGCGCCATCTGCGCGCCGATGCGGTCCGTGTCCGTGATGTGGCCCTCATACCAGCAGCTCTCATAGCCCAGGCTGACGATGGCCAGCAGCATGTTCTCGATCGCCGCGGCGTAATCCTGTACGGCGAAGCAGCGGTCGCGGTAGGCGATCAGCGGCTGGGACAGCACGCAGATCATCGCCGGGGCAGTCTCCCCCACCGGCGGCTGAATCACGCTGTGCAGCCGCGCGAGCAAGGCCGGGTCGTCCACCGCGATCAGGCTGACCGTCTGCCTGTTGCAGCCCGAGGGCGCGGCGAGGCCCGCCTGCAGGATCTCCGTCAGGTGCTCCCGGGGCACCGGGTCGGGCCGGTATTTCCCGCGGTAGCTCCGTCGCCCGAGGATCAGCCGCAGCATCTCCCCGCCCCGGGGCAGGGCCATCACGTAGATCTGGCAGGGATTCGCCTCGCCCCAGAGCTCCGGAATCACCTCCAGCTCCCGGAAGCCCAGCGCCTGATAGAAGCGGTTCGTCTCGTCATAGTCCGCGTAGCAGCCCAGGCGCACGGTCTTCACCTGCATGAACGCGCAGCCCAGCGCCTCGGCCTTCCCGGCCGCACAGCGGAACAGCGCCCGTCCCAGGCCCCGGCGGTGGTACCGCTGCAGCACGCCCATCACCGCCACCTCCGCCGCGGCGGGGCCGGTCTTCTTCATCGCGAGAAAGCCCGCGGGCGCCCCGTCCTCAAACGCGGCGAAGAACCATTGCTCCCCGCTGTCCCGGATGTAGCTTTCCCGCGCCTCCGGGTTCCCGAACCAGTCGGTCAGCTCCTCCAGCACCAGCCGGGCAATGTGCTGCTTCTCCCGCGCGTCCTCGATCTCCCGAATCATGGCATCCTCCTGTCACGCTCCGCCGCGCCTCTGGCGGAAGAAATCCCGCAGCACCGCCTCGCAGTCCCCGCGCAGCACGCCGCCGCGCCAAACGCAGCTGCCGCCCAGGGCCGGATCGGCAGGCAGGTCGTACACGCTGCCGCAGCAGCCGCAGCGGGCGTCCGCCGCCCCCCAGACGCAGCGCTCCAGCTGCGCCATCGCCAGCGCGCCCGCGCACATCGGACAGGGCTCCAGCGTCACATACAGGGTGCAGCCGCTCAGCCGGCGGCTGTGCAGCACCCGCGCGCCTGCCCGCAGCGCCAGCATCTCGGCGTGGGCCGTGGGATCCTGATCCGCCTCGCGGCGGTTGCGGGCCCGCGCGATGACCTCATCCCCGCGGACAAGCACCGCGCCCACCGGCACCTCCCCTGCCTCCGCGGCAGCGCGCGCCTCCTCCAGGGCCAGCAGCATGGCCTCTTCATCCCGCAACGCAATCCCCTCTTTCCCGCTGCCACCATTGTACCAAATCACCGCACAAAATGCAAATTTCCCCGATGAAAAAGGGAGAAGGCCGCTTATCGCCCTCTCCCCTGCCATTCAGATCTCCACGCGGATCATGCTCTCCACCCGGCAGATGTCCTCCGGCAGCCGCGGCAGCGCCCGCCGCACCGCCTCCTCCTCCGCCAGATGCGTGATGAACACCAGCTGCACCCGGCCGTCCTCGGCGGCGCCCTTCTGCATCATCGCCGCGATGGAGACGCCCTCCTGCGCGAAGCAGTCCGCCACCCGCGCCAGCACGCCCGGCGCGTCCACGGCGGACAGGCGGAGGAAGTAGCGGGTCGTCCAGTTCTCGCTGACTGTCAGCCGCTCCTCGCACAGGCGCTCCCCGCCCGCCGGCAGCCCGGAGGCCCCCGCCGCCGCCTGCAGGATGTCCGCCGCCACCGCGCTGGCCGTGGGCAGATCGCCCGCGCCGCGGCCCTGCAGGGTGATGGCGTCGCAGGCGTCCCCGTGCAAGTAGACCGCGTTGAAGGCGCCGTCCACCCGGGCCAGCGGATGATGCCGGTCCAGGAAGGTCGGATGCACGCGCACCTCGGCCCGGTCGCCGTCCCGCTTGGCGATGGCCAGCAGCTTCAAGGTATAGCCCATCTCCGCGCCGAAGGCGATGTCCCGCGCGGTGACGTGGGTGATGCCCTCCCGGTAGACCTTCGCGTAGGGCACGGCGCTGTGGAAGGCCAGCGAGGACAGGATCGCCAGCTTGAAGGCCGCGTCCATGCCCTCCACGTCGCTCTCCGGGTTCGGCTCGGCCAGACCCAGCTGCTGGGCGTCCGCCAGCACGTCGGCATATTCCGCGCCGCCCGCGCTCATGCCGGTCAGGATGTAGTTCGTCGTGCCGTTGATGATGCCCATCACCCGGTCCACGCGCACGCTCTGCAGGGAGGTGTTCAGCATGCGGATCACGGGGATCGCGCCGCAGACGCTCGCCTCGTAGAACAGCCCGGCCCCGCTCTCCAGTGCCGCGCGGTTCAGCTCGGCCCAGTGCAGGCACAGGGCCATCTTGTTGGCGGTCACCACCTGCTTGCCCGCGCGCAGGGCCCGGAGCATGTAGTCCGCCGCCGGCTGCTCGCCGCCCAGAAACTCCGCCACCAGGCTGATCTCCGGATCCTCCAGCACGTCCTCCGCCCGGTCGGTCAGCACCTCCCGCGGCACACCGCAGCTGCGCGGCGCGTTCACCCGGCGCACCAGCACCCGCTTCACGCGAATCCCCAGGCCGTCAAAGCGCTCCGCGATTTCCTCCCGCATATCCTCCAGCAGCCGCCACACGCCGCCGCCGATATTCCCACAGCCCAGAAAGCCGATAACCAGTTCTTTCATATGAATGATCTGCTCCTCCCGCGCCTCCTCTGCGAACCGGCGCACAGGAAACATCATAGCACAGATCGCTGTGTTTGTCATGTACAAAAAAGCCGGGGCTTCCGGAATCCATTATAGCAGAAGGTGCCAGATCGCGGAAGAACAAAATCCGGCTTTCCCGGATCCCGGCATCATGCGGTTGTGATGAAAAGCATCGGCCGAAGAAGCGGCATTGAAGCCACGAGCCCGTGCGCAGGGACGGTGATTCGTTTTTGCGTTGGTTCGCGGCTGCCCGCTCGTCGGAAAAGGAGCGTTCACCCGCGGAACAGGAAAAGCCCTCGGAAAGCCTTGTGCCTTCGAGGGCTTGCGGGGACAGCAGCGGGTCACAAAGCGCCAGTTTGCCTGGAACAATCGTGATCCGGTTGCTTCAAAACCGCTCCTCCCTCCCGAAGGAGAGAGGAGACGGCCTTTCATGGAGATCAGGCAGCAGCCCCGGCCTTCTTCTTCTTCAGCAGCCAGCGGGCCATCACGATCAGCCAGATCGCGCCCAGGCCCAGGCCTGCGCCTAGGTTGACCTTGCCCATCAACTCGTCCACGACGTTGACGTTCTTGGCTGCTTCTTCGGCTGCGGCAGCCGTTTCCGCGTCGGCGACCACATCGGCGTATCAATAACGCCGCCGTCATCATCGTACAGCCATACCGGATTTTGCCATCACCGCGGAATCTGAATCCCTTGGGACAGCACACGGCCGGACATCATCAGGGCGCTCAGTCCGGTATCACCCGATACCGCATATGCCTGGCTTTGAACCAGCAGTATCCTGTTTCGATTCTGTCGACCGTCATGTCTTCCTCGTCCACAAGGTAGACAAATCCATCCTGCATCAGAACAGTTGAACCGAGCCAGTACGGATCGTAATCTTCCGGATTCCGGCTTGATGTGTCATATTCGACATCGCCCGAAAACCAGACCTCTATCTCACAGCCCCATGTCCCGTCAAACCGCACATAGAGCGTTCCGTCCTCCAGCAGCTCTTCCTTTATAATCCTGGCATCATGGAATCCGCCGGATGCCCATTCCAGGTCTTCGATATTCTTCTGTGTTCTGATCTCCTGAATCTCAGCATAGGCATATCCGGCATCCATTTGACGGCACAGATCCAGGATCTCCTGCGGCTGCCGTTCTTCATCCAGGAAGGAGTCCAACAGCGTGCGGGTGAGGAAGCCGACGCATCCCTCGCCTTCTTCATTCGTGTTCCAGCCGGAATGATCCGAATCCACAATCAGAATCTGCGGAATCAGGTATTCGGTGTTCGGAACCATGGCCAGCCATCTGATGAGCCGTTCTTTTTTCTCATCCCAGACAATCCAGTGCGGTCTGTTGAATTGCCGAAGATGCTCCTTTCCGCAGCCGGTCGAATCTATGTGCCGGAAATAGCCGAATACTGCGGAAACATAGTACTTTCCATCCCCCTGACGGATGATCGCATGCATGTGATGTGCCTCCCGCGTTGCAGATGAGGGGCATGATCGTTTGTCCAGCCAAGCTGATTTGGCACCTGTAACTCGTCATGAGTATACCAGGTCATGCTTGTTAATCGCAAACGCGATCTGGTCAACAACGTCAGTATGCTTCTGGCAGCGATTGATCGGCAGCCAGGCGAAATTGAGATGACAATTCGACATGCCAGGAAGCAGGGCATTCGGGTCTGCTGCGTCAAGCCGCTTATATAATACTGGAAACCACTTAGAAATGGCAGCAACCGGCAAAGTGCAGCTTATGCCTTTCGTTTTCCGAATAACCTTGAGAATATACTTGATTTTGAGGTTCTGACCGTACAATTCTCTCCGGAGGAAGGGGAACTGGAAGCTGTGTTCAGGCCCGCGCCGGCGGGCTCCTCAGTTTTACTTGTTCCTTCCTTCTTTGACAGGATGATACCATTGTAAGATCCCTTTGGGATTTCAACAGCCACCAACAGGCTGTCGGCATGTTGATCTTTGCTCAGTACCGAGCATCGCTCCCCAACGACTTTTCCATCCTCAACTCTATCCTTCAGGAAAATTGCCCGGACAACCCCCGGAGGACAGATTTGCCGTCCTGCTCGGTCGGTTACATTCAGCACATCACCTTCCCGGATTTCTCCCCGAATTACTCTTCCGGAGAAACTCGTACGGGCGGTATCGATTTTAGCAATAGCCTCCGCTTGAAACAGTGTGTTCATCTGATCAAGCGGAATCATAGGTGCTTTTGCCGGCTGAGGAGGGTCTTTCTCTGTGGCTTTCAGCTGAAAGACAGCCCATGGGAAACAGGGTTCAAGTACGGATAAGGTTTTTCCCAGCAGATCATCATTCCCCTTCATTATGTCATAATTGCATAGCACTGTCACTTTCATTCCTGGAAGGCCGGGGTGGATGTTCTCAAGGATCGCGCCAAGCGCAATTGCGATACAGTTCGGAAAGTAGTTTGCTTTTTGAATTGTGCAGATTACTGCAGGTTCACCATTGACTGTTCCAGAACGCTCATCAATAAGGCTCCCGCCAATTTGACAGGCAAGAGAAAAGCGTTCATCAGGATTAAGGGTACAAGCAAGAATACTTACAGGTTGTCCGTCTGCAGCGATCAAGTGCCCGCTTTTTCTTAAGTCTTCAAATGCACCCATATGAATCTGGAACAGGCTCGGTATAATTGTTTCATTTTCGCCCTTGATCCGCTGATTCAACCGATTCCAGTTTTCTCTGACATCCATTCGGTTACCTCCCTTCCTCACGAAACAAGCGTCAGGACTTCGTGAATCTGTTCGCGCATGGGTGCCTCCATCAAACAGAGGGAAAGGGCAGAAGATCCCGCGCCCTGACTTTGATCGGATGACCGTCCTCATCATTGACGATCACGAGGATGTCCGGGCAGTATTCAAAGAGCATCTGGCGGCAGTTGCCGCATGGCGAAATGATGCGGTTCGGGTGGTTTTCCTCCACGGCCACGATGGTGTCGAAGGCGCGCGCCCCCGCTGAAACCGCCATGCCGATCGTGATGTACTCGGCGCAGGACCCGTGGATTCCGTCACAGTTGACGCCCGCGAATACCCGCCCGTCCCCGCAGCGGACGGCGCAGCCAACGGTATGGTTCCAGTGGACCTTGTCGTGATTGCGCCTCAGCACGTCCAGCGCAGTTTCGATCAAAGAGCGGTCCTCGGCAAGGCATTCATGCCGCTGCATCAATCATCACCTCCGGCAAACAGGACGAATTCCGGTCATCTCGCAGAAGACGGTTACTTCTCTTCCTCCGCTGGAATATCGAGCTTGTATTTCCCTCCGCGCTCATTTGAACTCTGCTTCATTATAGTCCATGTTGCTGCACGAATCAAGCGACAATGTCCCCATATGCTGCCTCAGCGAATGCCGCGTGCGGCCGAAAACAGAGGCATCATTCCGAATAGCCGCCCGTCTGCAGCCTCATTGGGCGAGCCGGCCTCCGCAGACATCGATCCGACCGAACACGATTGGCATGAATGGCGTGTGCATGATCTGCGACCCAAAGCAGAACCAGCGAAAAGCCATGCAAAATGCGAGCGGCATCGCTGTCTTTTCAATGGATCCCCGCAATGGGCAGCGGCTGCGAATCAAAACAGCCCATCCCCGATGCCACGCGCTGTGCGGGCTTCGGAGATGGGCATTTGGGTTTTTGCAGCATTCATCGGAGATTCTCAGCTGTTCCCCATCGCAGCTTTCCGGTTCGATGAGGAGCGCCTCCGCCTGCCTCAGCGGCGGGAAGCGGCATTCCGCGGCGGGGTGTCCGGATGGACATGGAAGTACTGCCGGAACAGCTTTTTCAGCTGCATCGGGTAGAGCAGGATCATGGAGGCGGCGGCACCGAAACCGGCCTGGAGGAACTCAAAGGGGAGCTTGAGCACGGCGTATTCCGGGGTGGAATAGACAAAGGCGCGGCCCAGGGTGTAGCCCAGCACCATGATCAGCGCGCCCGCAGTGACGGCGACGGAGGAGGACAGCAGCTGCCGCCGCTGCCACAGCCTGTGGGAGAGCAGCGAGATCACGACGGCCTGCAGGCCATGGGTGACCAGGGAGACAAACATCGGCGCGGGGTAGAAGAAGAAGTCCCCCAGGAAGGAGCCGACGCCGCCCACAATGAAGGCGGCCGCCGGGTCCAGCAGCACGGCGGCTGTGTCAATCACCACATCGCAGAAATACAGGTGCCCGCCGGGGACGGGAATCGAGAAGATGCTCAGCGACAGGACCACATTCATCGCGGTCAGGAGGCCGGTCAGGGTCAGCCAGAGCGGGCTGCCCCTGCGAAGGCTCGTCGCGGCTGTGTGCAAGGAAAACACCTCCGGATCCGGAGCAGGGAGCAGAGGCGCTGCCCCGCTCCCTGCGCTGCCGTCATGGATGGTTATTTGACCGCTTCGAAGGCCGCATCCAGCGCGGCAATCAGGTCGTTCACGTTCTCCGTGCCGATGGAGAGGCGGATCGTGTTGGGCCGGATGCCCTGATCCAGCAGCTCCTCCTCCGTCAGCTGGCTGTGCGTGGTGGTAAAGGGGTGGATCACCAGGGACTTCACATCGGCCACATTGGCCAGCAGGGAGAAGATCGCCAGATGATCGATGAACTGCTTGGCGGTTTCACTGTCGCCCTTGATCTCGAAGGTGAAGATGCTGCCGCCGCCGTTCGGGAAGTATTTCCGATACAGCGCATGGCTGGGCTCCGTCTCCAGGGCCGGATGATGGACGGCCGCGACCTGGGGGTGCTTCGCCAGGTATTCCACGATCTTCAGCGCGTTTTCCACATGCCGCTCCACGCGAAGAGACAGGGTCTCCAGCCCCTGCAGGAAGATGAAGGCGTGGAAGGGGGAGAGGGTGGATCCGGTGTCGCGCAGCAGAATCGCGCGGATATAGGTGGCGAAGGCGGCGGGGCCGACCGCGTCGTAGAAGGAGATGCCGTGATAGCTGGGGTTGGGCTCGGCGATCCATGGATACTTGCCGCCGGCCTTCCAGTCAAACTTGCCGCCCTCCACAATCACGCCGCCGATGGCTGTGCCGTGGCCGCCGATGAACTTGGTGGCAGAGTGAACCACAATGTCCGCGCCCCATTCCAGCGGCCGGACCAGGTAAGGCGTGGCGAAGGTGTTGTCCACCACCAGGGGCAGGCCATGCCGGTGCGCGATCTGCGCCACGGCCCCGATGTCGATGATGTTGGAATTCGGGTTGCCCAGGGTTTCGATGTAGATCGCCTTCGTGTTGTCCTGAATGGCGGCCTCAAAGCTCCCCTCGGCGTCCGGGTCCACAAAGGTGGTGGTGATCCCGCTGGTCAGGGGCAGGGTGTGGGCCAGCAGATTGAAGGTGCCGCCGTAGAGTGTTTTGGAGGCCACGATGTGCTCTCCCGCCTTGGCGAGGGCCTGGATCGTGTAGGCGATCGCGGCTGCGCCGGAGGCCACGGCCAGCGCCGCGCTGCCGCCCTCCAGGGAGGCGATGCGGGCCTCGAAGACGCCCTGGGTGGGGTTCGTCAGGCGGCCGTAGATGTTGCCGGCGTCGCGGAGGCCAAAGCGGTCCGCGGCATGCTCGCTCGAGTGGAACACATAGGAGGTGGTGGCGTAGATCGGCACCGCGCGCGCGTCGGTGGCGGGATCGGCCTGCTCCTGGCCAATGTGCAGCTGGCGGGTTTCAAAGCTCCAGTTCGCGGGATTCTGAATATTGGACATGGTTCTTTCTCCTTTTCAATTTCGGCATTTTCTCATCCGAGGCGCGGCCCGGCATCCTGTCCGGGAAGGAAGGGTTTGTCCGTTCGTGCCGTATGGCGCAGCGCCGTCACATTCGGTTGCGGCTCAGCAGCACGGCATAGGATCTGCACCGGCGTCTCATCCCCACAGCCTCCTCCCGTCTGTTGCGGATTTGTTCGGTATTCAGGCCGTCTATTTTCCCACATCGCTCAGATGATAGGGCGTGATCTGGTAGACCTCGTAGTTCAGCCAGTTGGTAAAGAGCAGGTTGGCATGGGCCTTCCACTGGAACAGCGGGATGCCTGCCGGATTGTCATTGGGGAAATACCGCACGGGAACCGCGGGATGAATGCCCTTGGCCAGATCGCGGGTGTACTCCCTGGCCAGGGTTGCCCGGCTGTACTCCGGATGCCCCGTCACAAACAGGCGGTGCTTCTCCCGGTCATGGATCAGGTAGATGCCGGCGACATCGGATTCCGCCAGAATGTCCAGCTCCCGGTGCCGCTGCACCTCCTCCTTCAGGATGCCCGTATAGCGGGAATGGGGGGCGTGGAACACATCGTTGAAGCCCCGGGTCAGCGGCTCCTCCCGGTAGATCGTCCGGTGGGAATACACCCCGGACAGCTTCGTGGGCAGCAGATGCTTCTGGATCCCGTAATGATGGTACAGACCGGCCTGCGCTGACCAGCACAGATGCAGCACCGCCGTCACATGCTGGTCCGCCCATTCCATCAGATCCACCAGCTCCTGCCAGTAGTCCACCTCTTCAAAGGGCAGGGTCTCCACCGGCGCGCCGGTGATGATCAGCCCGTCGAAGCGCCGGTCCTTCACGGAGGAAAAGGAGTGATAGTACTTCTGCAGGTAGTCCTCCGTGACGTGCTTGTACAGATGGGAGTCCAGCCGCAGAAAGGTGGGCCGCACCTGCAGCGGCGTGTTGGACAGCAGCCGGAGGAGCTGCAGCTCGGTGTCCTCCTTGTCCGGCATGATGTTCAGCACGGCGATTTCCAGCTCCCGGATATCCTGCGATGCCGCCCTCGACTCATGCATCACAAAGATCTGCTCTGCCTCCAGCTTCCGGACAACCGGCATCTGTTCGTTGATCCGTATCGGCATTGCGTTCACCTCACTACAGGATAATGGAAGTTCCGGCCTGCTGCAGCCTTTTCGGGGAATCACCGGATTGGAGGTGCTGCCCGGAATCGAACCGGGGAATGAGGGTTTTGCAGACCCTTGCCTTACCGCTTGGCGACAGCACCGTCATCGCTGCCGGGAATGGCAGCCGGGGCCGCCGGGACGGGGGAGCGGCCGTGCGGGCCGCGCTCCCTCATCCCGGCCAGCCTGTCCGGAATGAAGGCTCCGGCGCTTACTCGATCACGCCGCCCTCCACCACCAGGCTGTCCGCGTCCGCGTTGGGGCCGTAGGTCTCGCGGAGGGTGGCCTCATAGTCGGCGTGGAAGAAGTTCTCCTGGCCCAGAGCGACGATCTCGTCGTTGATCCAGCCGAGCAGGGTTTCGTTCCCCTTGGTGACGGCGGGATTGATCGTGTCCAGGCTGCCCAGGGACTCAATGCCCACGCTGAAGCCGGGATTCTCGATCGCCCAAGCCAGCACCTCGGTGTTGTCGGTGGACAGCGCGTCGCCGCGGCCGTCGATCAGGGCGATGTAGGCCTCCGTGTAGCTGTCGAACTTGAGCAGATTGACTTCCGGATAGTTGGCCTCGAAGAAGGTCTCCGCCGTGGTTCCCTTGGAGACGATGAGGGTCCTGTCGTTCAGCTGCTCCGGCTCGGTGATCAGCGCGGCGTCGGGGCTGACCACGCCCAGGGCTACCTTCATGTAGGGCAGGGCAAAGTCCACCTGCTGCGCCCGGTCCTCGGTGTAGGTGAAGTTGGCCAGCACCACGTCCACCTTGAAGGACTGCAGGTATTCAATCCGGTTGGGGGCGTCCAGGGAGACGATCTCCAGCGCCACGCCCAGATCGGCGGCAAGACGGCGGGCCAGATAGACATCGTAGCCCTGATACTCGCCGTTCTCGTCCACATAGCCGAAGGGCTTCTTGTCGGAGAACAGGCCGATGACGATCTTCCCGCTCTCCTTGATCTCGTCCAGGGTGCGGAAGCCGTCCGCCATGGCAGCGGAGGCGGCGGTCAGGGTCAGAACCAGGGCCAGAATCAGGGCAGCGATCTTCGCGATGTTCTTCATTTTGATTTCTCCTTTTCATATCCGTTCTGTGCGGTATTCGGTGCAGCTGCGGGTGATTGGCTGGATACGCCGGCATCGGTCCTTGGCGCAGCGGGATCGGATCGTCATGCGGAACCTCCCTTTCGTTTCAAGGAAAAGAGGCGGACAGTCTCGCAACCGTCTGCCTCTCTGAACGCATGTCTCTTGCCTGCGATGCTTTCAACGCAAACAGAGCTTCAGGTGAGACGGACGCCTGAAACGACACATGCGGCACATCATGAACTTGCTGACTGTCATGGCTCCGTCCTCCTCTGCTTATTGTCCACCAAAGCAATGGACTATGTGGATTATATGCGATGACCGGCTGCCTGTCAAGGGGCGCATTGTATTTCTCCTGTATTTGTGTCCGGCGGGGCGGCGCGCTTCCGGGGCGCGTAGTCAAAGCTCTGCAGGAAGTGCTTTGCCCGGTCCGTCTCCGGCCGGTGGAAGAAGATCTCCGGCGGGTTCCGCTCCACCACGCAGCCGTCCTCCAGAAAGACCACCTGATCCGCCACGGCCTCCGCGAAGCGCATCTCATGGGTGACGATCACCATGGTCATGCCGTCCCGGGCCAGATCCAGCACCACATTCAGCACTTCGCTGACCATCTCCGGGTCCAGGGCCGCGGTGATCTCGTCCAGCAGCAGGATCTCCGGCTGCATCAGCATCGCGCGCACCAGGGCCACGCGCTGGCGCTGTCCGCCGGAGAGGGTGCGCGGATAGACGCCGGCCTTGTCCGCCAGGCCCACCCGGGCGAGCATCCGCAGGGCCTCCTCCCGGGCCTGCTCCTTCGGCTTGCCTAGGGCTTTGACCGGCCCCAGGATCAAATTGTCCATCACCCGCATGTGGGGGAAGAGATCGTAGCTCTGGAAGACCATGCCGATCTTCTGCCGCACCAGATGCAGGTTCTTCCGCCGGCCGGAGATCACCTCGCCCCGGAGGAGGATCTCGCCGCCGTCGATCTGCTCCAGGCCGTTGATGCAGCGCAGGAGCGTGCTCTTGCCGCAGCCGCTGGGGCCCACCACCACCAGCACCTGCCCTTCGTCCAGTTCCAGCGAGACATCCCGCAGCACGGGATTGTGCTCAAAGGCTTTGCGGATCTGCCTGACCTGCAGGATTGTGCTCATGCCGACATCCCCCTATGCCCAGCGCTTTTCCAGCCGGCCCGCCAGCGCGGAGATGGGCCAGCAGATGAGGAAATACAGGATAAAGATCGTGAGATAGACCCAGAAGGGCGCCTCCCGGAGACGGTAGAACTGGCCGATGATCTGCTGGCCCACCTTCAGCACCTCGGTGACGTTGATCATCTTCACCAGCGCCGTCGTCTTGATGATGCGGGTGGAGAGATTGATGGCCTGGGGCAGCAGGCGGCGGACCGTCTGCGGAATCAGCACATGGCGGTAGGCCTGCAGCGGCGTCAGCCCCAGGGCGGCCGCGCTCTCCCGCTGGTGCAGCGGAATGGAGCTGACCGCGCCGCGGACCAGATCGCCCATCTCCGCCGTGCCCCAGAAGGTGAACACGATCACGGCGCTGGTCTCGCCGTCCAGATCCCAGCCGAAGAGACGCGCGAAGCCGAAATACACCAGATACAGCAGCACGAGCTGCGGCATGAAGCGCACAATCTCCAGCCAGGCCCGGCAGACTGCCCGGAGCGCCTTCCTCCGGCTGAGCATGAGCAGGCCGAAGGCAAGGCCCAGCACCACGGACAGGCCGATCGTGATCAGGGCGATGCGCAGGGTCACCCACAGCCCGCCCATCAGGCGCTGAAAGTTGACGCCCTTAAACAGAATGCTGATGCCCGAATCCTGCATAGCGCATCCTCCTCTCCACAAGCGTCGCCAGCACGGACACCGGCAGCAGAATGGCCACATAGGCGATCACCAGCATGGACAGCACCTCGATGGTACGGCCGCCGCTGGTGCGCAGGGTATCCGCCACGTTCATCAGGTCCATCATGGCCAGGACGGAAAACATGCTGGTCTCCTTGATCAGGAAGATCATGTTGGCGAAGACCGCGGGCGCGGCGGTGGCAAAGGCCTGGGGCAGCACGACATAGCGCACCGTCTGCGGCAGCGTCAGGCCGATGCACTCCCCCGCCTCGCGCTGGGTGCGGTCCACCGCCTCCAGTCCGCTGCGGAAGGCTTCCGCCATGTAACCGCCGCCCAGGAAGGCAAGGCCGACGACCGCGCAGGCCTCGGCGCTCAGCCGGATGCCGATCCGGGGCAGGCCGGCGTACAGGAAAAACAGCTGCACCAGCAGCGGCGTGTTCCGGGACAGCTCCACATAGGCCCGGACCAGCGCCCGCAGCACCGGCACGCGGTATGCCAGCACCAGGCTGCACAAAAGCCCCAGTACGACCGAGCAGGCCACGCCGTACAGGCCGAACCGCAGTGTCACCCACGCGCCAGCGAGAAAATCAGGCACATGGGCCGTGATGAATGACCAGTCCATCTTCCTTCCTCTCACAAAAAACGCGCCCGTCAGCGCGGGCGTCAGGATCTACCGGTCACGGCGTCATCTTTCTCCGCATGCTGAACATCGGCCCATCTGCATGGACCGACAGCACATTCCATGGCGCATGTCCTTCAGCATCGCGGACTCCTCCTTCCCGGCAGCAAAAAAATAGCACAGTCCATTCACAATGTCAATGGATATGGTAGACATTGCGTGTTCTTGCTGTGTTTTTCGTTCGGACGGCTGTTCCGGAAGCGGTGCACGGCAGAGCTGTCAGGATTCCGAGGCTTTGACATTTTCAATGTACAGGATTATAATGGACATTGTGTATGATATCCTCAGGAGGTGCGAACCTGTGCTGATTTCCACGAAAGGCCGCTATGTCACCCGTATGCTGGTGGACATCGCCATGCATCAGGGCGACGGCTATGTGCCCATGAAGGATGTGGCGGCGCGCCAGCAGATTTCCAAGAAGTACATCGAGAGCCTGACCGCCCCGCTGGCGGAGGCGGGCATTCTGGGCATCCGCCGGGGCCATACGGGCGGCTACCGCCTGCTGGTGCCCCCGGAAGAGGTGACCCTGTGGCACATCGTCAGCCTGACCGAGGGCTCCCTGCATGCCGTGGCCTGCCTGGAGCGGCCGGTCAACACCTGCGCCCGCTGCGGCTTCTGCATCACCCTGCCCGCGTGGGAGGGGCTGGAAAAGGTCGTCCGGGACTATCTGGAGAGCGTCACCCTCGGGCAGCTGATCGGGCAGGCCAGACCACAGCCGGAGAACATCGCAGATTACCCCTGCGGCGTCTGACCGGGCGATGCAGTCCGCGCAGAATCGCGGAGGGCTGAAGGAGGAAGCGCATGTTGAACCAGTTTTCCCGCACGCAGTTGCTCTTTGGCGAGGCGGGCATGGAAAAGCTGCAGCGCAGCCGCGTGGCCGTGTTCGGGATCGGCGGCGTGGGCGGCTACGCGGTGGAGGCGCTGGCCCGCAGCGGCATCGGCGCGCTGGACCTGATCGACGACGACCGGGTCTGCCTGACCAACCTGAACCGGCAGCTTCACGCCACCCGGAAAACCGTGGGCCGCTACAAGGTGGACGCTGCCATGGAGCGCATCCGCGACATCAATCCGGACTGCACCGTGCGCACGTACAAGACCTTCTACATGCCCGACACGCAGGATCAGTTTGATTTCACCGTCTTCGACTATGTGGTGGACGCCATCGATACGGTGAAGGGCAAGCTGACCCTGGTGGAGGCGGCACGCGCAGCAGGCACGCCCATCATCTGCTCCATGGGCGCCGGCAACAAGACGGACCCCGCCGCGTTCCGCGTGGCGGATCTCTACCAGACCTCCGTCTGTCCGCTGGCCCGGGTCATGCGCGCAGAGTGCCGGAAGCGCGGCATCCGCCATCTGAAGGTGGTCTATTCCACCGAGCCGCCCATCCGCCCCCTGGAGGATCCGTCCATCAGCTGCCGCAGCCACTGCATCTGCCCGCCCGGCGCCCGCAAGTGCACCGTCCGGCGGGACATCCCCGGCTCCACGGCCTTCGTCCCGTCGGTAGCCGGGCTGATCATCGCCGGCGAGGTCATAAAGGATCTGCTCGCGATGGACTGACACCGGAGACCCCGTCCTCCTCTGTCAACTGGCCAACTGTCAACTGAGAAGAAATACTCCGCTGCATTCACGCTGGACCGCTATGGACATGTGACACCGACCATGCGCCGCGAGAGCGCCAACAGGATGCAGGCCTTCATCAGCAATCTGACCACGGAACCGCGATGATTGGGTATCGATTGGGTACGGTTTGGGTATTTGGGTGCGATCAAAATGAAAGAACCCTTGCGCTGCAAGGGTTCTTGAAGTGGTCGCAACAGGACTCGAAGTCGCCCCGGAACGGAAATAGCGCACATTCATGTGCAATCCGGAACAACCATGAAACCGAATCATACAGTATCGATCACCCCGGTATAACCCCGCAAAACCCTGATTGGGGTGACGGTAGGGGTAAAGCCGGACACTCCCCGGGATGATTCGCTGAGGCATGCTGAAGTCAGGGAAATGGAAACAACACAGTATGACAACAGCAAAAGGAGGATCATCATGAACATCAACTACATCCCCTGCGGGGACTACCTCATCCCGGATTTCGCCATCGCCCTCGAAACCGAATCCCTTGGGAAATACGGCCGCATGTGCCATGCATACCTTCAGGAACACTGCCCCGGGTTGTATCAGCAACTGGTCCTGTCAGGCCGGCTTCGGGCGCATCTGCTGGAAATCGATCAGACCTGCCGGGACCGCATGGAGCGGATCATCAGCCGGATGGCCGAGGTTGAAGGCGTGAATGAGCAGCTGAAGGCTTCGGACCAGTTGGGGTGGATTAACCGGATGAACAGCATCCGGCAGCAGGCTGAGGAAACGGTGCTGGCTGAACTGGTCTATGGCTGAGTGATGACGGCCGCCTCTTCGGGGGCGGCTTTTTCAATAGACTGAATAGCGTGCTGGCAAATGACCGGCAAATAAGATTCATAATGGGCAATCACGGGGAAGACTTGCTATATCAACGTTTTTGACGTCGACAGACTGTTTCGTGTATGCGTTTTGTGCGTTCTCAGCAAATGACCGGCAAATAAACTATGCCCAAGCTGGAACATATTTCATGAACTTGTTCGAAGCTTCCGGATCAAAAGGCTTGATCAGATGCCGGGCAAGTGCTTCCTTGAGCAAACGGGACACACTTCCAGATGAAGTCTGTGGCAGTCCGAAGCGATCCCGAAGCGTGCTGTTCGTCATATTCTCTCCCTGCACAAACTGCACACACGCGTGCAGATAGCAAGCCAGCAGCTTTTCTTCAAGAGAAAGCGCTGAAAACGGCTTATAGGAGTAAAGGGTAACCTTTGTGTTCTCCTCGTAGAGCTCGACCTGTGGCGCGGGCAATTGCGCATCTTCACACGAAATCACGATCTTATCCCACCCGGTCCCCAATTCCTCACACATCCTGAACCGCCGCATCAGCGAGGCCAGCTTCTCATTCCGGGACTTGGGCGGATTGTCGATGATCCGTTGGACATCCACTAATGGTGTACCAGGATTGATGATTTCGATGCAGCTGTCGAAAAGCTCCACCGTCGGGCCTGCGCCGGATATGCTGAAATCCTGATGGATCAGGGCGTTAGCCACGGCCTCACGGATGGCCAGCAGCGGATAAGCCGTGTTTCTCTCCCGCAGGGCGCTGGTGATCGTCTCCTTGGAAGGAATCAGAGCTTCGATGAAAGTCATCAGGCTCTCGAATCCTACGGCATAGCCCTTGTTCATCGTGTTCTCCCGAAGCATATTCAGCCGGCTCGGGCCATCATACTGCACAACACGGATCGCCTTTCTTGCTGCCCTCGGGAAGTCGGAAAGCTTCTTCGTCAAGAGGATAGCGCCAAGGTTAGTGATCGTGAAAAGGCCGTTGTCCTGCCGGATCAGGATGCCGTCCTCAGCCAGATAATGAGCTGCGCCAGCCTGATCGGAAGGCTGATTAATCCCCGTCAGATCGAAATAGATGCCGTAATTCAGCAGCTTCAGGGCTTCCGGCAGCGGCAGATTTTCCCGTGCGGGCTGATCCTCAAAATTCCGATTCTGGAGCTTGTTCCACAGCCGTGCCTGCAGTGCAGGATGATCCTGGAGCTTTTTCGTATAGCTATTGCCTTAGGCAAGTTGTAAAATGAAATGACGCAAAAAGAAAGACTCATCGAGTCAAATCTGG
>CAMNHF010000002.1 GCA_946538975.1 uncultured Clostridia bacterium
CGGAGGACCACCTGAACCGCCACCACACGATGGCGGAATACACCCGGCTGAAGATGCGCGTCTTCGAGAATCAGGGCGCGGAGGACGCGGCCATCTTCAACGCCGATGATCCGGCGCTGCGGGGGCTGGACAGCCAGGTGCGCAGCCGCCGCATGTTCTTCTCCCGCCGGCGGGAGGTGGACGAGGGCGCCTGCGTGCGCGGCGGTGTGCTGGTCTACCGGCAGGACGGCCATGAGACGGAGATCTGCCGGCCGGAGGAGATCCGCATTCCCGGCCCGCACAATCTCGAGAACGCGCTGGCTGCGGTCTGCCTGGGCATGCGCATGGATGTGCCCGCGGAGGCGATCGCCAAGACGCTGCGCGATTTCCCCGGCGTGGAGCACCGCATTGAGTTCGTCCGCGAGCTGGACGGCGTGCGCTACATCAACGACAGCAAGGGGACGAACGTGGATTCCACCGTCCGCGCGGTGCAGACGATGGATCGGCCGACGGTCATCATCCTGGGCGGCTCGGACAAGGGCTGTGACTTTGTGCCGCTGATCCGCGAGATGCAGGCGAACCCGCTGATCCGCGAAGCCGTGCTGATCGGCGCCACCGCGGAGAAGATCGAGGACGCCATGCGACGCTGCGGCTGGCAGGCGATCCATCACGCCGAGGACATGGGCGAGGCCGTCCGCATGGGGCGGTCGCTGAGCGCGGAGGGCTGGAATGTGCTGCTCTCCCCGAGCTGCGCGTCCTTTGATATGTTTACGGATTTCGAGCACCGGGGCCGCGTTTTCAAGGAACAGGTCTGGCAGCTCCATTAAAAGGCAATTGGGGGAACCTCCGATGGAAAAGGTGCGGCGGCGCTTTGAGCGGGCGCTGGAGGACACGGCCTGGCAGGCCAGGGGATATTATATGGAACGCGTGGCCTGTGAGCGCTGCGCTGCGGTGAACGCCCAGACGGACACCGGTTTTGTCATCCCTGTGTTTGCGATGGCCGAGATGCCGCGGCTGGAGGAAACGCTGCCCCAGGAGGGCGGCGTGAGCGCGGAGCGCAGCCGGGAGATGCTGAACCACCGGGGCGGCTTCTGGGAGAACGAGAAGGGCCGCAACCGCTACGACCGCCGTCCCCGCCGGATCTTTGCCGCGTGCACCGCGGCGGCGCTGCTGTTGACGGTGCTGGCACTGGGGTACTTCTTCCTCTTCCCGGTGCGGTCCGTAACGGTGGTGGGGAACTCCTACTACAGCGACCGGACGCTGACCGAGCTGGCCGGCATCGAGCGGGGCATGAGCATCTTCCGCGTCGATGACCGGGCCGTGGCGCGCCGCATCGCCTCCGGAAACCCCTTCTACATGGTCACGAGCATCGACAAGTCGCTGCTGACCGGCGGCGTCACGATCTATGTGATCGAGCGCACCTGCGACGCCTACATCACCTACTGCGGCATCGATTACCTTATCGACAACCGCTTCAGGGTGCTGATGACGAACACGAGCGCCAATGTGGAGCTGGACTACGTGCGCGTGGAAGGGCTGGAGATCAGCGGCTGCACCCTCGGCAAGGAGCTGACTGTCTACAATGACCGCCAGCTGCCCATCTGCCAGAATATCCTGCGCGAGATCAAGGCCATGGGGCTGGGGCAGTGGGTGCGGGTGCTCTACATGGGCGACCTGAACGACATCACGATGATCACCGAGGACGGCTATGCGGTCCGGATCGGCGAAAGCCAGCGCGTGCATGAGAAGCTCCGCGCCATGCAGCTCACCTGCCAGTGGCTGAAGGAGAATGGCAAGACCGGCGGCACGGTGGACGTCTCCAACCCGGAAAAGCCCAGCTGGATCCCCGGAATTGAGACAGAAGTATAAAATTTCCGAGACAAAAGTGTTTTTCGGCTGTAATAGTTTTGAAAAATACTTGCAATCTGCAGAAAAAGCGTCTATAATAACCATGGTAAATTGGATGATGACCGCGTGAGCGAGATCAGAGCGCGGACATTGCTGGAATGGAGGTAAGGCGAGACATGAGTGCAAAGACCAAGGTTGCTGTGGTCGACTTTGGCACCAGCAAGATTGTCACCCTGGTCGCGGAAAACAGCAGCGCGGAACGCTGTAAGCTCATTGGAATCGGCGTCGCCAACTATGCGGGTTATGTTCAGGAGGGCTGGAACGATCCGGAGCACCTGGACGAGCAGATTGAATCCTCTATCCGGGATGCAGAAAAGACCATGCGCGGCGCGGATGTGACGGAGCTGTATGTGGGCGTGCCGGCGATGTTCACGCAGGTGTACGCGTCGGAGACGACGATCACGCTCAAGGGCGCGGATCCGCGGGTGACGCAGCAGGACGTCATGAACGCCGTGAGCGAGGCGGAGGCCAAGGTCAAAAGCCGCCTGCCGCAGAATATGGGCTACATCGTCCACTCCAGCCCGGCCTGGTACAGCCTGGACAGCGACCACAAGACGCTGGACGTCATCGGCAAGAAGGGCCGCGAGCTGACCGTGCTGATCTCCGTGGTGGTTGCGGACCGCGGCTTCGTGGACGAGGTGAACCACCGCCTGAGCGCCATGGATTACCACGTGCAGGGCTTCTATTCCTCCGCAGTGGGCGAGGCGCTGCTGTTCATCCCCGCGGAGGAGCGTGACCGCACCGCGGTGCTGATCGACGTGGGCTACCTGACCACCGACGTGATGATCGCCGAGGGCGACGCGCTGATCTATCTGCGGACGATCGACCTGGGCGGGGCCAGCCTGGCCGCCGATCTGGCGACGACGCTGGACATCGACATGACCGATGCGGAGGAAAAAATCAAGCGGAAATACACCTTCGGCATCGATACCGGGGAGACCTATTCCGTGGGCCAGCCCGCGAAGACCTTCACCCGCGCCGAGGTGAGCGCCGTCATCGAACCCTTTGTCACCGAGCTGGCGGAGGAGGTCAACCGCGTGGTCGCGGAGAGCGGCGTGTCCCTGGGCAAGACCTCCGTCTTCTTCATGACGGGCGGCGGCCTGGGCGCGGACCGCGGCGGCCGTGACTTCTTCTCCGGCAAGATCGGCCGTCCCCTGCGCGAGACCCCGAAGCACACCTCCAGCCTGAACAACCACATCTACGCCAGCAGCCTGGGCGTGCTGGACCTGATCGTGGAGAAGCTGTCCACCGAGCGGCAGCAGGCCGCCGGCGGCAGGATGCGGCAGTTCTTTTATCAGCTGTTCCACGGCTGATCGTCCGGATAAATGCGTGGATGAAATGCGTGCAAGAAGATTCGGCTGCGGCCGGGGACAGGAGGAACAACATGATCGAGTTCCAGCATGACGAACAGGAAGGATTCGCTTCCATTAAAGTTGTAGGTGTCGGCGGCGGCGGCGGCAACGCCGTCAACCGCATGGTGGAGGCCGGGCTGCGCGGGGTGGAGTTTATCGCGATCAATACCGACCGGCAGGCGCTGGCCCAGTCCAACGCCCACACCAAGATCCAGATCGGCGAGAAGGCGACCCGCGGTCTGGGCGCCGGCGCTGTGCCTGCGGTGGGCAAGAATGCCGCCAATGAGAGCAAGGAAGACATCATGCGCGCGCTGGAAGGCGCCGATCTGGTGTTCATCACCTCCGGCATGGGCGGCGGCACCGGCACCGGCGCTGCGCCTGTGGTGGCGGAGTGCGCCCGCAACATCGGCGCGCTGACCATCGCCGTGGTCACCAAACCCTTCTCCTTCGAGGGCCGCCAGCGCCAGAAGAACGCCGAGGCCGGCATCGCCGAGCTGAAGCAGCAGGTGGACACCCTGGTGGTCATCCCGAATGACCGGCTGCTGTCCGGCCCCAGCAAGGGCACCACGATGCTGGAAGCCTTCCGCATGGCCGACGACGTGCTGCGCCAGGGCATTCAGGGCATCAGCGACCTGATCGCCGTGCCCGCGCTGATCAACCTGGACTTCGCCGACGTGCGGACCGTGATGGAATCCGGCGGCATGGCGCATATGGGCATCGGCATCGGCAAGGGCGAGAACCGCATGGTCAACGCGGCCAAGGAGGCCATCTCCAGCCCGCTGCTGGAGACCAAGATCGACGGCGCGCGTTCGGTGCTGATCAACATTACCGGCGGCGCGGACATCAGCATCTCCGACATCAACGAGGCGGCCAACATGATTACGCAGGCCGCCGAT
Source organism: uncultured Clostridia bacterium (assembly GCA_946538975.1). GTDB lineage: Bacteria > Bacillota > Clostridia > Christensenellales > Aristaeellaceae > RUG11272. The sequence continues at coordinate 4,136 of CAMNHF010000002.1, forward strand.
CCCGAGGCCAACATCATCTTTGGCGCGGGTATTGACGACAGCATGGAGGACGAGGTTCGCGTGACGGTCATCGCCACCGGCTTCCAGAAGACCCAGTTCCCGCCCCGGGACAGCGGCAAGTCCGTGCGCGAGCAGACCCATGAGCGCCTCTATGGCACCTCCTATCAGCGCACGCCCGCTCCGGAGTATGACTACAGCGCGCCCACGGAGCCCCAGCAGCCGGAGGCCGCGGCGGAGCCCGCCGCGCCCAGCATGCCGGTGGGCATGGGCTATATGGCGGCCCGGCCCGTGATGGGCGTGCCCTCCGCGGCGATGCCCTATCAGGGCGGCTATCAGCCGCAGACCGCGTTCCCGCAGCAGACCGGCTTCCAGCAGGGCGGCTTCGGCACCCAGCCCCAGCAGCCGGTGCAGCCCCAGTACGGCCAGGGCCAGTATTTCCAGGGCCAGCAGCCCCAGACCGGCACCTACCAGCCCCAGTTCGGCGGCACCCAGCCGACCATGCCGGTGGAGCAGGAGCCCCGCCAGCCGGTCAATCAGGCGATGGTCACCGACAAGAACGGCGTGCCCGCCTTCGTGCGGCACCGCGGCAAGAAGTAATCACAGGCAATCTGAGGGGGAGACACCGCGTCTCCTCCTTTTTTTGCGGATCTGCTTTGGGGGAGGGGAACAGCGGCAGCCAGGTGCGATGTGAGCAGCCGTCCGCAGATCCTGCCGCCGCCGCTGAGCCGCAGCCCTTGTGCCCCGCTTGACAGTTCTGCGCGGCTCTGCTATGCTTTGGACGGGGAAAGGAGGCTCCCTTGATGGGCATTACGATCATCCTGATTGTTTTTTGTCTGCTGCTGCTGTGTGTGGGGCTGCTGTGGCTGACCCGGGCCCGGGAGCGCCGGGAAAAGCTGATGATGGAGCGGCTCCGCGGTGGCGTGCTCTATGCCAGCCTGCAGCCCATGCTGCTTGCGTGCGCCCGGCGGAAGCTGGGCCGCGTGGAGCTGCGGCGCGAGGTGGTGATCTTCTACATGCTGCAGCCCGTCGGCAGCGAGCAGGGCTTTGACTTCGTCCGCGAGGGCTTCGACATGCCCCGGCCGGAGGTGCTGCTGGCCATCGCCCAGGCGCTGGCGGAAGACCTGCCTGAGCTGGCCGATCCCCGCAAGTACGCCTTCCGCACCCATCAGGACATGCTGCCCGATGGCAGCCGGATCCCCTGGTACGAGTATGAGATGCGGCCCGACTGGAAGGACTACCAGATGCGCGGCTGATGAAAAACGGCTGCCGCTCGACGCCCGCCATGAGGCAGGGGAGCGGCAGCCGTTTTCCTGATGATTCGTTATGCTTTTGTTATTTTTCCACAAGGCGCACATTTTCCGCGCCGTATGCGGCGTTCAGCCGCCGGATGCAGGCCTCGCCGGCGTCCACCCAGTACAGGCGGGAGACCAGCAGGGTCACCTTTTCGTCGGGAATGTGCAGATAGACCGGCACCGAGCCGGGGAAGAGCGTCAGCAGCTCCGCGCAGGCGTCCATCTGGGGACGGGCCAGGCGGATGTACAGCTTGCGGCGGCTTGCGGCAGCGTCCTCGGCGTCGCTGCGCGGCGGGGGCGGGCTGTGCTTTTTCTTTGCCTCCTTGGCCGGTGCGGGGCTGCGGCGCGCCTCCTGCCATTCCTCGATGGTCCGGATCTGGTCGACCAGCAGCTTCGGGCTCTCCTCCTCGCGGATGGACAGCTTGCCGTTGAGCACGACCACATCATCCGCCTGGAAGCGCCCCTGATAGCGCTCGTACACCTTCGGGAAGACCAGGCATTCGATCTGCCCGGTCAGATCTTCCATCGTCAGGAAGCCCATGAAGGCGCCCTTCTTGGTGGCCTTGCCCTTCACCTCGGTCAGAATGCCGCCCATCTCCACGGCGCGGCCGTCCAGCTCCATGGCCCGCTCCGGCTGCTCGTCCAGGTCGCCCAGATCGGCGGTGGAGAACGACATCTCGCTGAGCACGGGCCGGTATTCATCCAGCGGATGACCGGTGATGTACACGCCGGTGCTCTCGCGCTCCCAGGCCAGCTTCAGCCGCTGGGGGTAGTCCTGCAGCTCGGGCAGGCTGTGGGCATCGGGCAGGATGTCCACGCCCTCCATCGCCAGGTCGAACAGGGACAGCTGCCCCGCCACGCGGCCCTTGCGCTGCCGTGCGTTGGCGTCCATCGCGCCCTCGTAAACCGCGATCATCTGCGGGCGGTTCGCGCCGAGATTGTCGAAGGCTCCGGCGCGGATCAGGCTTTCGACCACGCGCTTGCCGCACAGGCCGGTGTCGATGCGCTCGCAGAAGTCGAAGATGTCCCGGTAGGGGCCGCGGGCTTTCCGCTCCCGCACGATCTCCTCCACCGCGGCCTCGCCGACCGCCTTGACCGCGCCCAGGCCGAAGATGATTCCCAGCCGCCCGTCCTCCATCCTTTCCGCGGAGAACTTCCACACGGAGCGGTTGATGTCCGGCGGCCGCACGTCGATGCCATGGGCCCGGCAGTAGGCGATATAGCCCGCCACCTTGCCGGAATTGCCGTACACACTGTTGATGATGGCCGCCATGAAGGCCGCCGGGTAGTGATACTTCAGCCAGGCTGTCTGCATGGCGACGACGCCGTAGGCTGCCGCGTGGCTCTTGTTGAAGGCATAGGACGCGAAGGAGATCATCTCGTCATAGATTTGGTTGGCGACGTCCTCGGGCACGCCGTTGCGGACGCAGCCGGGGATGATGACCTTGCCGTCCTTCACCAGGCCGTGGACGAAGTTCTCCCGCTCCTCCTGCATCACCTTGATCTTCTTTTTGGCCATGGCGCGGCGCACCAGATCGCTGCGGCCATAGCTGTAGCCCGCCAGATCGCGGACGATCTGCATCACCTGCTCCTGGTAGACCATGCAGCCATAGGTGACGTCGAGGATCGGGCGCAACTTCTCCGTCTCGTAGTGGACGGTGGACGGGTCTTGCTTGCCGGCGATGTAGCGCGGGATGGATTCCATCGGGCCCGGGCGGTACAGGGAGATGGCGGCGATGATGTCCTCGAAGCAGGCCGGGCGCATGTTCATGAGGAAGCTGCGCATGCCGGCGCCTTCCAGCTGGAACACGCCGTCGGTCTCGCCCTCCGAGATCATTTCGTACAGGGCCGGTTCCTCGATGGGGATGTCCTCCGCCTTCATGTGCAGGCCTTCCGTGCGCTCCGCCATCTCCAGCGCGTCGCGGATCACGGTCAGCGTGCGCAGGCCCAGGAAGTCCATCTTGAGCAGGCCCAGATGCTCGATCGTATCCTTGCCGAACTGGGTCGTGATCACGTCGTCATTGCGCTGCAGGGGAACATAGTTGATCACGGGCTCGCCGGTGATGAGCACGCCCGCGGCATGGGTGGAAGCGTTGCGGGGCATGCCCTCCAGCGTCAGGGCGGTGTCGATCAGCCGCTTGATCTCGGGCTGCTCGTCGTACATCGTCCGCAGCTGGGGGTTCAGGTGCAGGGCCTTCTCCAGCGTCATGCCCAGCGCGAAGGGCACGGCCTTGGCCACCACGTCCGTCTCCTGATAGCTCATGCCCAGCACGCGGCCGACGTCGCGGATGACGCCCCGGGCCGCCATGGTGCCGAAGGTGATGATCTGGCTGACGTGATCCGCGCCGTACTTGCGCACCACGTAGTCGATGACCTCCTGCCGGCGTTCGTAGCAGAAGTCGGTGTCGATGTCGGGCATGGAGACGCGCTCCGGGTTCAGCAGCCGCTCGAAGAGCAGGTTGTATTTCAGCGGATCCACCATCGTGATGCCCAGCAGGTAGGCCACGATGGAGCCGACGCCGCTGCCGCGCCCCGGCCCGACCATGATGTTCTGGGATTTGGCGTAGTGGATGAAGTCCCACACGATGAGGAAGTAATCCACATAGCCCATGCCGTCGATGACGCCGATCTCATAGTGCATCCGGGTGAAGGGCTCGTCGCCCTCCTTCGCGCCGGGATAGAGCTTCGCCATGCCCTCCAGGCAGAGGCGGTTCAGCATTTCCAGCGCGGTCTCCCCGTTCTCTGTCGGGAAGTGCGGAATCTTCGTTACGCCGAACTCGAAGGTGACATTGCACCGCTGGGCGATGCGCTGCGTGTTGTCCAGCGCGTCGGGCACCATGTGGAACAGCTGCCGCATCTCCGCCTCGCTCTTCACGTAGAGCTGACGGGTCTCCTGCCGCATGCGGTTCCGGTCCTCCAGCGTCTTGCCGGTCTGGATGCACATCAGCACTTCCTGGGCGTCGGCGTCCTTCTGCTCCAGATAGTGGCAGTCGTTGGTCGCCGCCAGGGGCACATCCATCTCCCGCGCCAGGGAGATCAGCCGGGGGATGACCGTCTTCTCGTCCGGGATGCCGTGATCCATCAGCTCGATAAAAAAACTGTCCCGTCCGAAAATCTCCTGCATCTGCCGCACATAGGCCCGCGCTCCGTCCCAGTCGCCCTGCAGCAGCAGCTTCGGCAGGTCGCCGGAGAGACAGGCGGACAGACAGATCAGTCCCTCGTGGTGGGTGCGGAGCATCTCGTAATCCATCCGCGGCCGGTAGTGGAAGCCGTTCACGAAGGCCTCGCTGTCAAGCCACATCAGGTTTTCATAGCCCTTGTTGTTCTCGCACAGCAGGATCAGATGGCTCATCTCGCGGCTGGTCTTGTCGCGGTGATCCGCGCAGACGTAGGCCTCGCAGCCGATGATGGGCTTCAGCCCCGCGTCCTTCATGGCGGTGTAAAAGTCGATCACGCCGTAGAGCACGCCGTGATCGGTCACCGCGCAGGCGTCCATGCCCAGCTCCTTCAGCTTTCCCGGCAAGCGGCTGATGCGGCACGCGCCGTCCAGAAGGCTGTATTCCGTATGCAGATGCAGATGGGTAAACGCCACGTGTCCATCTCCTTCCGGATTCGCTTGTTGTTAGCTGCGCAGAGGCTGGGGGAAGGAAACCCTTTTCGGGGCCGAAAAGGGCTTTCCTTCCCCCAGGCCCCCATCTTTCCCAAAAGGCCTTTCCTCCGGGGCAGGGGGTTATCTTTCATGCTCGTCCGCAGCTTGCCCCGTTGGTGGAGCAGCAGCTCCATTTATTCCTCCGCCAGCTGCTCCCAGCGGGCATAGAGCTGTTCGATCTCCGCTTTTTTCTGCTGATAGCTGCGGGAGAGGGCAGCTGCGGCCGCGCTGTCCTGCCAGGTGGCGGGATCGGCGAGCCGCGCCTCCATCTCGGCGGCCTCCGCCTCGGCCTTCGTCACGGCGGCTTCGGCGTCCGCGAGGGCCTGCTTGCGATCCTTCTCGCGGAGCAGCTCCTCCCGACTGCGCTTCTTCGCCTTGTCCTGCGCGGTGCGGGTCTGCTGCGGCGCGTCGCCGTCCGGCGGCAGCTCGCGGGTAATCTTCTCGTAATAGTCGTCGTAATTGCCCAGGTATTCCCGGATGCCGCCCTCCTCCAGCACCATCACCTTCTCGGCGAAGCGGTTGATGAAGTAGCGGTCGTGGCTGATCGCGAGGATCGTGCCGGGGAAGTCCATCAGCGCGCGCTCCAGCACCTCGCGGCTGTCCATGTCCAGGTGGTTTGTCGGCTCGTCCAGCAGCAGCAGATTGTCCCGCCGCAGCATCAGCTTGGTCAGCGCGACGCGGCCCTTCTCGCCGCCGGACAGGGTGGAAACCGGCATCAGCACGTCATCCCCGGTGAACAGGAACATCCCCAGCGCGCCGCGCACCTCCGTCTGATCCAGGCGGCGGAAGTCGTCCCAGACCTCGTCCAGGACAGTCTTGTCCGGGTGCAGATGGGCCTGATGCTGGTCGTAATAGCCGATGTCGACGCCGGTGCCCAGGCGGATGCTGCCGGCGTCCGGCCTTTCCTCGCCCACAATGCATTTGAGCAGGGTGGACTTGCCCACGCCGTTGTCGCCGATCAGGGCCACGCGGTCGCCGGCGCGCAGGTGCATCCGGATCTGGTCGAACAGCACGCGGCTGCCGTAGCCCTTCCGCAGGCCCTCCACCATCAGCACGTCGTCGCCGGTGCGCCGGCGCACGTCGAAGCGGAAGTGGATCGCCCGCTCGTCCGTGGGCTTCTCCAGACGCTCCACCTTCTCCAGCCGTTTCTCCCGGCTCTCGGCGGCGCGGATGCTCTTCTCCCGGTTGAACATGCGGTAGCGGGCGATGATGGCCTCCTGCCGCGCGATCTCCCGCTGCTGCTGCTGCCAGGCCCGCATGCGGATCTCGTAGCGCTCGGCCCGCTCCTCCATGTAGGCGGTGTAGTTGCCGCTGTAGCACTCCACGGTGCCGAAGAGCAATTCGCCCATGCGCCCGCAGACCGCGTCCATGAAGTAGCGGTCATGGCTGATGAGCAGCACTGCGCCCCGGTAGGTCTGCAGATAATTCTCCAGCCAGGCGATGGATTTCAGGTCGAGATGGTTGGTCGGCTCGTCCAGCAGCAGCACGTCCGGCTCCGTCAGCAGCATGCGGCCCAGGCACAGCCGGGTGCGCTCGCCGCCGGAGAGCAGCCGCGCCGGCTGGCTCTGCTGCTCCTTCGTGAAGCCCAGGCCCGCCAGCACCCCCTGCACGGTGGAGCGCCAGCCGTAGCCGTTCGCCCGCTCGAAATCCCGCGTCAGCCGGTCGTACTCGCTGCCCAGCCGCCGCAGCATGTCCGGATCGTGGCCCTGCTCGGCCATCTCGCCCTCCAGGGCCCGCAGGCGCTGCTCCATCGCCACCACCGGGTCGAAGACGTGCTCCAGCTCTTCCAGCACGGTGCCGGTCTGGCTGACCTCGCCCTGCTGCGCCAGGTAGCCCAGCCGGAGGCCCTTCTGCATGGTCATGGTGCCGCCGTCGGCGCTCTCCAGCCCGGCGATGATCTTCATCAGCGTGGACTTGCCGCTGCCGTTGACGCCCACCAGGCCCATCCGTTCCCCGTCCTGCAGGGTAAACGAAACCTCCTTCAGCACTTCGTTGGTGCCGAAGCTCTTGCGGATCTCCTGCAGCGCCAGCAGAATCATGGCAGCCTCCTGTGGTTGTGATGAATCGCGTCAGTCCCGCCGGATCGTGTAGACGCCGCCCACGCGGTCGCGCCAGGCCAGGTCGATGCAGACGTCCTTCCCCAGCTCCATGCCCTCCAGCTCGGCCCGGCTCTCGCTGGTGTCCAGCGCCAGCTGCGGGGTATTGTTCTCGCCGGAGAGGTGGCCGAGGATGATGTTCTGCGTGCCGCGCTCCACCAGCGTGACCAGCGCCTCGGAGCAGGTCTCGTTGGACAGGTGGCCGTGATTGCCCAGGATGCGGCGCTTCAGCGCGGCGGAATAGTGATCGTTCCGCTTCAGCATGTCGGGGTCGTGATTGCTCTCCAGCAGCACCAGATCGCTGCCGGCGATGGCATCCCGCACACGCTCCGGGAAGCAGCCCAGATCCGTCGCGATGGACAGGCTGGCCCCGCCGCCCCACAGCCGGAAGCCGCAGGGCTCCGCCGCGTCGTGGGGGATGGCGAAGGGCGTCACGCCCAGATCGCCCACATAGAAGTCCGCGTCCCGGTCAAAGGTGCGCTTCATCCCGTCCGGCAGCTTGCCGATCTTGCTGCCGATGCCGCGCCAGGTGCCCGGCGTCGCGTAGACCGGCAGCTTCCAGCGGCGGGAGAGAACGCCAACGCCGGAGATGTGGTCGGAGTGCTCGTGGGTCAGGAGAATGCCGCTCAGGCTCTCCGGCTCCACCCCGATGAAGCGCAGGGCGTCCTCCACGGTGCGGCCCGGCTTTCCCGCGTCCACCAGCAGCCGGGTCCCGCCGTACTGCACAAAAAGCGCGTTGCCGCTGGAGCCGGAATAGAGCGGGCAGAATATCAGATCCATGCGTTTTGTTCCTTACACGTCCAGATGCTTGGCGACCCGCTCGCTCTCCGGCGGCGGCGTCATGTAGTCAGGCCCGAACAGCTCCGTGAGCACCTCGGCATAGCGCTTCGGGATCAGCACGGGGATGTCCTCAAAGGGCACGGTCTCCTTCTCCGCGAACTGCTCCGGATGCCAGATGTGCATCATCAGCTCAAAGGCGCCGTTGCTCATGGAGAGGTCGCTGCCGGTCTTCACCTCGGTGGACACCTTCTCATAGCGGCGAACCTTCCACTGGGTGGAGAAGGGCAGGCCCATCAGGTGGGTGGCGCGCAGCAGGATGCGGTTCTTCAGCGAGAAGCGGCTGTAGTCCACATTCCGCTTGAGCATTCCCTGCAGCAGATGCAGCCGCAGGAACCACCACTTGCGCTTCAGACCCTCCGGCGGCACCCGGTCCAGGATGAAGAAATCCGTCCAGGCCTCGGCCAGGGCAGGGTCGCTGTTCATCACACGCGGCGTCCAGGTGTTCAGGTAGGTCAGCTCAAAGCGCGGGTCGCGCTCCGAGGGATAGACGCGGCGGAACTTCTCGAATTCCTCCCGCGTGAAGAGCAGATCCACGTCGTCATCCCACGGGATGAAGCCCTTGTGCCGCACCGCCCCCAGCAGGGAGCCGCACATCATGTTGTACTGGATGCCGTGCCGCGCGCAGACCGCGGTGATGTCCCGCAGCTGCTCCAGCAGCTCCGCGTGAATCTCTTCCAGGGTCAGCTTCGGCATGTCGTTTCCTCCTCTTCGCGCACCAGCTGCCGGGCCAGCGCAGCCACCGCCGCGGCATCCATCCCGTAATGGGCGCGCAGGTACTGCTGATTGCCCACCACGGAGGAGTATACGTCGGGCATGCCGACGCGGTGCACCCGGCACGGCGCGCCGAGCCCCGCCACGACCTCGCAGACCGCGCTGCCGAAGCCGCCGACCACGGTGTGCTCCTCCACAGTGATGAGATGGCGGAAGCGGCCGCTGAGCTCCGCCAGCTTCTTCTCGTCGATGGGCTTGATGCTGGGGAAGGAGACCACCTCGGCGGAGATGCCCTCCGCGGCCAGCGCCTCCGCCGCTGCCATCGTCTGCGTCAGGATGCCGCCGGCCGACAGCAGGGCGATGTCGCTGCCGCGGCGCAGGGTGAAGGCCTCCGGCAGCTTCCACGACGTGATCGGCTCCGGATGCACCACCGGCTCGCCGCCCCGCCCCAGACGCAGATAGCAGGTGCCCTCTGTCCGCAGCATCACGGGGACGACGGCCTCCACCTCCGCCGGATCGCCGGGGGTGAACACGGTCACACCGGGGAGGGCCCGCATCACGGCCATGTCCTCGGTGGCGTGGTGGCTCATGCCCAGGCTGCCGTAGACGAAGCCGCCGCCCACGCAGACGATCTTGACATCCGCCCCGTGATAGGCGCAGTCGTTGCGAATCTGCTCCACGCAGCGCAGGGTCGGGAAATTGCCAATGGAATAGGTGAGCACCGTGCGCCCGGTCCGGGACAGGCCGGCAGCCAGGCCGGTCATGCCCTGCTCGGCGATGCCCGCGTTGACGAACTGCTTCGGATAGGTCTCCCAGAAGGGCCGCAGCACGCCGAAGCCCAGGTCGCCGGTGATCAGCGTCAGCCGGCTGTCCTCCTTCGCGGCGCGCATCAGCGCCCGCACAAAAGCGTCTCTCATGGCCGCTGCGCCTCCAGTTCCTTCAGGGCCGCCTCGTATTCATCCCCCTGGGGCGTGCGGTAATGCCACAGGATGTCGTTCTCCATAAAGCTGACGCCCTTGCCCTTCACCGTCACCGCGATGATCACCTGGGGCTGGCCGCGGACCTCCTTCGCCTCGGCAAAGGCGCGCTCCAGGGCCGCCGGATCGTGGCCGTCCACCGTGCAGGCGTGCCAGCCGAAATCCCGCCACTTGGCCTCGAAGGGCTCCAGCCGCAGCGTGTTTTCCGTAAAGTCCAGGGACTGCATCCGGTTCCGGTCGACGACCACAGTCAGCCCGTCCAGGCCAAATTGCGCCGCCTGCAGGGCCGCCTCCCAGACGGAACCCTCGTCGCACTCACCGTCGCCCAGCACCGCATACACCCGCCACGTGGCGCCGTCCATGCGCGCGCCCAGCGCCAGGCCCGCCGCCACCGCCAGCCCGTGTCCCAGGGAGCCGGTGGAGAATTCCACGCCCGGCACGCCCTTGTGGCTGACATGGCCCGAAAGAATGGAGCCGTTGGCATAGTGCTCCTTCAGCTGCTCCACGGGGAAGAAGCCGCGCTCGGCCAGAGCGGCGTACACCGCGGCGCCCGCGTGGCCCTTGGAAAGGATCAGCCGGTCCCGGTCAGGCCAGAGCGGCTCCTCCGGCCGCACGCGCAGCACGCGGGTGTAGAGCACGGCCATGATCTCCGCCAGGGAGAAGATCGCGCCGATGTGGCTTCCGCGGCTCAGATGGGTCATCTCCAGCCCGTGGCGGCGAATCAGCCACGCCAGCACCCGCGGATCCGACGTGTCGATTTCCGTGCCGCCAAAGGCACTGTGTGTCCATTCGGTATAATTCATCTGGCATTCCTTCCCGCGGCGGACTCCGCGCTGTGCTTTTTCCCCGCCTTGCCGGCCACGCCGGCCAGCGTCTCAAAGAACAGCCGCGCGTCCAGGCCGAAGCTCTGGTTCTTCGCGTACTCCACCCGCAGGCGGTTCTTCTCCGGCAGCACCAGCCGCTCGAAGTTCTCCACCGGGTTCTCCGTGCCGACGATCTCGTCCTGGGCGATGAACACGATGGAGGAGCGGTCGGTCACGCCGGGGCGCACCCACAGGATGCACTCCTGCTCCTTCGTGTACTGCATGGTGTATAGCAGCAGCTCCGGCCGGGGCCCGACAAAGGACATATCGCCCTTCAGGATGTTGAACAGCTGCGGAATCTCGTCCAGCTTCAGCCGCCGCATCACCCGTCCGGCCCGCGTCACGCGGCTGTCGCCCAGGGCCGTGCAGCCGCCGGTTTTGTCCGCGTCCACGACCATGGAGCGGAACTTCAGGATGTAGAACGGCTTGTTGTGGTAGCCGCCGCGCACCGCCCGGTAGAAGACGGGGCCGGGCGAGTCCAGCTTGACCCAGAGAGCCAGCGGCAGCATCAGCACCAGGCCGGGCACCAGCAGAATCAGCGCCAGCAGCAGATCCAGCGCGCGCTTTACGACATGCGAATAAAACGGGTGGGACAGCGGTCCATCCCACCTCGGCAGGTCCGGCAGTTTTTCACGGTCAGCCAATTGCGACACTCCTTTGGTTGGCGCAGCCTCACGCCTGTTCCATTCTGTCCAGCAGCTCGCTCAGCCGCTCCAGCTCCTCGCGGGAGTAGTACTGCAGCACGATGCGCCCCTTCTTCTCCGTGCCGGTCAGCGTCGCCCGGACGCCCATGCATTCGCGGATGCGGCGCTCCAGCTCGCTCAGCTCCACGGGGAGCGCCTTCACCCGCTTCGGCGCGGGGGGCGGCGGCAGCTCGCGGCGGGCGGCGGCGACGGCCTCCAGCTGGCGGACACTCCAGCCCTCGGCGGCGCAGCTGCGGGCGAGGGAGATCTTCTCCTCGTCGCTGTCCAGACCGGCCAGCACCCGCGCATGTCCGGCGGAGAGCGTGCCGTCCTTCACCAGGGCCGCCACCTCCTCCGGCAGCGTCAGCAGGCGCAGCAGGTTGGCCACTGCCGGGCGGCTCTTGCCCAGGCGCTGCGCGGCCATTTCCTGGTTGTAGCCGTGCTGGTCCATCAGCTGACGGATGCCCAGCGCCGCCTCCATCGGGTTGAGATCCTCACGCTGCAGGTTCTCCACCAGCGCGATCTCCATCTGTGTCGGCACGCTCAGCTCCCGCACCAGGCAGGGCACGCTCGCCAGCCCGGCCAGCCGCGCGGCCCGCCAGCGGCGCTCGCCCGCGACGATGCGGTAGCGGCCCGCGTTCTCCACCACCAGCAGGGGCTGCAGCACGCCCTGCTCCCGGATGGACTGCGCCAGCTGCGCCAGGTTCTCCTCCGGGAAGCTGCGCCGCGGCTGATCCGGGTTCGGATCAATGTCCCCGATGGCGATCTCCCGCAAATTGTCGCCGCCGGCATTCTCCTCCGGCAGCAGGACGTCCAGGCCCCGGCCCAGTCCGTGGATCTTCTTTGGCATGGTGCACCTCGTCCCTCAGTCTCACGCTTTGGCGGACTTTTTCTTTTTCTTCTTGTCCTTGGGCTTGTCTTTCTTTTTCTTCGGAGGCTCCGGCGGCGCGACCGCGGTGCGGCCGTTGCGGCGCAGCACCTCCTCCGCCAGCGCCCGGTAGGCCAGCGCGCCGGCCGACTTGCCGTCATAGATGTGGATCGGCTCGCCGTGGGAAGGCGCCTCGCCCAGGCGCACGCTGCGCGGGATCGTCACGCTGTAGACCTGCTGATGGAAGTGCTTCTTCACCTCGTCCACCACCTGCAGGCCCAGGTTGGTCCGCCCGTCCAGCATGGTCAGCAGCACGCCCTCCACGCCCAGGGCGGGGTTGATGCTCTTGCGGGCGCGGCTGATTGTGCTGACCAGGCTGGAGACGCCCTCCAGCGCGAAGTATTCGCACTGGATCGGGATCAGCACCGTGTCGGCGGCGGCCAGCGCGTTGATGGTCAGCAGCCCCAGGGACGGCGGGCAGTCAATGAACACAAAGTCGTAGTCCGTCTTCACCGCGGCGAGGGCGTTCTTCAGCCGGTACTCGCGCTGCGGCACATCGACCAGCTCCAGCTCCGCGCCGGCCAGCCGGATGTCGCTGCAAACGATGTCCAGCCCCTTCCAGGGCGTCTTCTCCACACACTCCTGCATGGCCGCGCGTCCCAGCAGCGCCTCGTAGACGCTGCGCTCGCCGGCTTCCATGCCCAGCGCGCTGCTCGTGTTTCCCTGCGGGTCAAAATCGACAATCAAAACCCGGCTGCCCAGCTCTCCCAGCAGCGCGGAAAGGTTGACCGCCGTGGTCGTCTTGCCAACGCCGCCCTTCTGGTTCGTAACCGCTATCGTCTTTGCCATTCGCTTCTCCCTTTCGGTTCGCGTGTACGCAGATACAATTACATATTATAATGTTTCCCGCAGGAAATGTAAAGCGCTGAATTTTGCATCGCGCGGGAGGCATTGCGCGGGAGACGGGCTGCGTCCGATGAGAAAGAGATAAGGAAGCCGCTGAAAGAGAGCCGGCGGTTTGGGCCGCGGAGAAAGAGCGGCGGATCCCGGGGCCATCGCGTCCGGGCCATCGCGTCTGGCGCAAAAACCTTGACAAACCTGCCCGCCGGCTTTATATTGGTATTTGCGCCGATTGCGCGCATCGGGAGGAATTCACCATGACAAAAGCTCTGATCTCCGTCACGGGCGCGGACGCCACCGGCATCATCGCGCGGGTGTCCACGAAGCTGTGGGAAATGAACATCAACATTCTCGACATCACCCAGACCATCCTCAGCGGGTACTTCACGATGATGATGGTGGTGGATCTCGACGGCGCGCACAAAACCTTCGCGGAGATCGACGAGGCCTTCCAGCCCATCCGGGATGAGATGAAGATGACGATCCACATGCAGCGGATGGACATTTTCGACGCCATGCACCGCGTCTGAGCCGGGAGGGATGAGCATGATCGAAACCGGTGAGATTCTGCAGACGCTGCGGATGATCCAGGAGGAGAACTTCGACATCCGCACCATCACGCTGGGCATCAACCTGCTGGACTGCTCCGACCGCGACGCCCGGGTCTGCGCCGATCGGGTCTATGAGAAGATCTGCCGCATCGCCCGCAATCTGGTGAAGACCGGCGAGGACATTGAGCGCGAGCTGGGCATTCCGATTGTCAACAAGCGCATCTCCGTCACCCCGGTCAGCCTGATCTGCCAGGAGGATCCGCGGCCGATTGCCCACGCGCTGGACCGGGCCGCGAAGGAGATGGGCGTCAACTTCCTGGGCGGCTATTCCGCGCTGATGCACAAGGGCGCGACCCTGGCGGATGAGCGCCTGCTGGCCTCCATCCCGGAGGTGCTGGCGGAGACGGAGCGGCTGTGCTCCTCGGTCAACGTGGGCTCGACGCGCTCCGGCCTCAACATGAACGCCGTGCGCGAGATGGGCGAGGTCATCAAGAAGACCGCCGAGCTGACCTCGGACAGCGACGGGCTGGGCTGCGCGAAGCTGGTGGTGTTCGCCAACGCGGTGGAGGACAATCCCTTCATGGCGGGCGCCTTCTGTGGCATCGGCGAGCCGGAGTGCGCGATCAATGTGGGCGTGTCCGGCCCCGGTGTGGTGAAGCGGGCGCTGGAGGCCGTGCGCGGGGAGCCCTTCGACATCGTCGCGGAGACCATCAAGCGCACCGCCTTCAAGATCACCCGCGTGGGCCAGCTGGTGGCGCGGGAGGCCTCCGAGCGGCTGAGCATCCCCTTCGGCATCGTGGATCTCTCCCTGGCGCCGACGCCCGCGCGGGGCGACTCCGTGGCGCACATCCTGACCGAGATGGGCCTGGAGATGGCCGGCGCACCGGGCACAACGGCGGCCCTGGCCCTGCTGAACGACGCGGTCAAGAAGGGCGGCGTGATGGCCTCCAACCATGTGGGCGGGCTGTCGGGCGCCTTCATTCCCGTCAGCGAGGACATCGGCATGATTGAGGCGGCTTCGGCCGGCGCCCTGTCGCTGGAGAAGCTGGAGGCCATGACCTGTGTGTGCTCGGTTGGCCTGGACATGATCGCCATCCCCGGGGACACCTCCGCGGCGACGATCTCCGGCATCATCGCGGATGAGGCGGCCATCGGCATGGTCAACAACAAGACCACCGCCGTGCGCGTCATCCCCGCGGTGGGCAAGCAGGCCGGCGACCGGGTCGAGTTCGGCGGCCTGCTGGGCTTCGCGCCGGTGATGCCGGTGAACCGCTTCGGTTGCGATGACTTCATCGCCCGCGGTGGCCGCATTCCCGCGCCGCTGCACTCCCTGCGCAACTGACAGACCGGACAGACTTTGGTCTGCTTTCGGCGCGCTGTATGAAAGACGAGGACGAGCATGAGCAACTTTGTGGATCGCGCGAAAATCACCTGCAAGGCGGGCAACGGGGGCAACGGCAGCGTGTCGTTCCACCGGGAGAAATTCGTGCAGAACGGCGGGCCGGACGGCGGCGACGGCGGTACGGGCGGGGACATTTCCTTCTATGCGGACCCGAACATGCACACGCTGCTGGACTTCCGCTTCAGGAGCAAGTACACCGCGGGCAACGGCGGCGACGGCGCGGCCGCGCGCTGCAAGGGCAAGCGCGGCGAAAGCGTGCTGATCAAGGTGCCCGTGGGGACCATCATCCGGAACGCGGAAACCGGCGCGGTGGCCGCGGACATGGACGTGCCGGGGGAGACCCGCGTGCTGCTGCGCGGCGGCCGCGGCGGCTGGGGCAACGCCCACTTTGCCACGCCCACCCGGCAGGCGCCGAACTTCGCCCGGCCCGGCATCAAAACGGAGGTCTACACCCTGCAGCTGGAGCTGAAGACGATGGCGGACATCGGCCTGGTCGGCTATCCGAACGTGGGCAAGAGCACGATCCTCTCCGTGCTGACCGCGGCCCGGCCGAAGATCGCCAACTACCACTTCACCACCCTGTCGCCGAACCTGGGCATCCTGCGCCATCACGGGCAGGACATCGTGCTGGCGGACATCCCCGGCCTGGTGGAGGGCGCGGCGGACGGCGTGGGCCTGGGGCACGACTTCCTGCGGCACGTTGAGCGCACGCGCCTGCTGCTGCACGTGGTGGACATCGCCGGCAGCGAGGGCCGCGACCCGGTGGCGGACTATGAGCAGATCAATCTGGAGCTGTCGCGCTACGGCGAGCTGGCCGAGCGGCCGCAGATCCTGGTGTGCAACAAGACCGACCTGGGCGGCTGGGAGGAGAACTTTGCCCGCCTGCAGGCAAAGGCCGAGGCCGCCGGCACGCCCGTGTTCTGCGTGAGCGCGGCGACGGGGAAGGGCTTCGAGCCCCTGCTGGACAAGGCGGCCGATCTGCTGGCCACCCTGCCGCCGATGCAGCACTTCGCCGAGGAGGAGCGGCTGGAGGACGCGAACCAGCTGGACAACCGCTTCGAGATCAGCCGGGACGGCAAGGTCTTCGTCGTGACCGGCGGCGCGATGGATCACCTGATCGACAGCGTGAACTTCGATGACGAGGAGAGCGTGAACTGGTTCCACCGCACCCTGCGGCGGATCGGCGTCATCGACGAGCTGCGCCGCTGTGGCGCCCAGGAGGGCAGCACGGTGCGCATCGCGGACATGGAATTCGACTTTGTGGACTAAAAACAGACCGGATTCTCTATCGGTCTGCATCGGAGGAACAAATGACAGGAAAGCAGCGCGCCATGCTGCGGAGCATGGCCAACACCCTGGAACCCATTCTTTACATCGGCAAGGACGGCATCGTCCCCGGCACGATCCAGCAGGCGGACGACGACCTGGAGGCCCATGAGCTGATCAAGTGCTGCGTGCAGCAGGGCTGTCCCCTGAGCGCGCGGGAGGCCGTGCAGGCGCTGTGCGAGGAGCTGGGCGCGGAGCCGGTGCAGTGCATCGGGCGGCGCTTCGTGATGTACCGGGCCAGCCAGAAGAAGCCGCGCATCGAGCTGTGACGGCATGTATACCCATCTCGTTCATCCCTGGGGGCCGCTGGTGTCCCCGGACTGCCGGGTGCTGATTCTCGGCAGCTTTCCCTCGGTGAAGAGCCGCGCCGAGGGCTTTTTCTACGGGCATCCGCGGAACCGCTTCTGGCCGATGATCGCGGCGGTGTGCGGGGAGGAGCGCCCGTGGAGCATCGATGAGAAGCGGGAACTGGTGCTGCGCCACGGCATCGCGCTGTGGGACACCATCGGCGAATGCGACATCCACGCTTCCGAGGACGCCTCCGTGCGCAACGCGGTGCCGGTGGACATCGGGCGGGTGCTGTCCGTCGCGAGGATCGAGCAGGTGCTGTGCAACGGCGCGCTGTCCGGCCGGCTGTACCGCCGCCATCTGCTGCCCGTGACCGGCATGGACTGCCTCGTGATGCCCTCAACCAGCCCGGCGAATGCCGCCGTGCCGCTGGAGCAGCTGATCGCCGTCTGGGGCGATGCCCTGCGCGGGCATATGCGGACGCCGTGATGAGGAGAGGCCGAGCGAGCTGCTCCCGGCATGTGACGCTGATCCGGCCCGGCTCCGAAAGAATCCTCTTGCGCTCCTTTGGTTTGTTATGGTAGAATGCCCATTGGCCTTCGACTGTATTCGATGAGCCAAAAACGCAAAGGAGGCATCTCTATGTTCAAGGGATTGCTCACGACCCGTTCTCTTGCCACGGCAGGCATCATTGCTGCGCTGTACGTGGTGCTGACCTACGTTGCCGACATGATGGGCCTGGCCAGTGGCGCGATCCAGGTGCGGCTGTCCGAGGCGCTGACGATTCTGCCGTGCCTGACGAACGCGGCGATTCCGGGCGTCACGATCGGCTGCCTGCTCGCCAACATCCTGACGGGCTGCGCGGCGCTGGACATCGCGCTCGGGCCGGTCGCGACGCTGATCGGCGCCGCCGGGACCTGGCTGCTGCGGAAGAACCCCTATGCGGCGTGGATTCCGCCGGTGCTCAGCAACGCCATCATCGTGCCCTTCGTGCTGATCAGCGCGTACGGTGTGGGGGATACCTGGTGGTATCTCTTCCTGACCGTGGGCGCCGGCGAGGTCATCGCCTGTGGCGTGCTCGGCCTGCTGCTGTACAAGGCCATGCAGCGGGTGCCCCATCTGTTCAGCGATCCGACGAACCGGCTCAGCCGGCAGCAATAAGACGCATCCCCGGCGCGGTGTGGCTCTCATCGGCCGGGGATGCTTTGTTCTGGCATGATTGAAGGAGGCGTGGCGATGAGACACGTGCTGGATATCTTTGTGGCGATCTTCCTGATTGCGGCGGCAGTCCTGATTGCGGCCAATCTGCTGGTTTTCCTCGGCAGACGCCGCGACAGGGCCAGGCTGAAGGGCGCGGCCATCGCCGTGAGCCTTGCGGATGCCGTGGTGATCAGCCGGCTGGTGTTCCTCTGCTGCACCCGGGAACCCCGCTGGTACGCGGCGGCCGGCTGGATCCTGCTGGGGCTTGCGGCGGCGGGCCTGCTGACCGGCCTGCTGATCCGGCCGCAGAGGGGCTGGCGGCTGGCCGTGCTTTGCGGCTGCACAGCGGCGGCGGTGGCCGTACTGTGGGCCGTGGGCACCGCTCCCCGCGAGCGCTTCCTGGGCTCGTACACGGAGGAGAAGACCTGGAGTTATGACCGGAAGTATTACGCAGTGCAGACGGTTGTGCAGTCGGGGAGCCAGCCGGTGCGCATGGCCAGGACAACGGTGTATCTGGCGGAAACGGACGAGCCGGCGGACTGGTTCGATATGGAGCGCGCCTATGACTTCATCGGCATCTGCTGGGAGCGGGACAGCTACAACATCTGGTGCCAGTCAAACGACGTCGGGATCTTCTGCTTTGAATACACGGGCAGCGGCTGGCAGCGCAATGAAGACCTGACCCCGCCGGACTACATCATCTCCCCGCACGACGAGCGCTATAAAGACAAGCCGGAGCTCTGGGACACGATCTACAAGAGCCCGGTCGACTGAGGCGGCGGGGGAGCGTTCTGCGGGCGATCGGGGCTGCCGGGTGCCGCACGGCTGGGCCGGTCTCCGCTGGTGTCCGGAGCCGTCAGTTTTCCTCGTCCCACCGGATCACGGCGGCAGTGCAGCTTTCGGTCTGCGTGCGCTCGCCCGTCCAGGCTTCCCCTGTGCCAAGGAAGCGCACGGTGCTGTCCTTGAGCGTCAGGCCGTGCACATGGCGGGCGTACAGGGCCGGGATGCTGTGGGGATAGATGTGGCGGCCCGAGGGCTGCTCGTCGAACAGGCCGCCCGGCTGTGTCCCCTGCCGCTCCAGGGTGAGATGGATTTCGCGCAGGCGCACCCGCTCAATGGGGCTGTTCTCCTCGCCGCCCAGGAAGATGCAGCTCTCGCATTTGATGTCCAGATCGGAGATGTGGATGTCCCGGATCGTGCCGGGAAAGCTGCCCTCCTGGCCCTGCCTGGGCGTCGCGCTGATGAAGACCGGCTCGCCCTTGCCCCACCAGCCCGGTGCGCCGGGCAGGTCGCAGGCGTCGGCATAGCGACGCACGGCGCCGGTCAGATGGTGCACATGGATATGCTCCACGGTTCCGCCGTCCCGCACCCAGATGCCGACGCCGCGGGAGCAGTCCTTGACCACGCAGTCCGACAGGATCACATTGCGGATCGTGCCGTGGGTTTCGGTGCCGATCTTCAGCGCGGAATCGCGCGAGTGCAGGATGCAGCCGCTGATGACGACGTTCTCGCAGGGCCCGTAGCGCTTCGCCATGGGCGCGGTGGATTTCAGCACAATGGCGTCGTCGCCGGTATGCACGAGGCAGCCGCTGATCACCACATCCTGGCAGCAGTCCGGGTCAATGCCGTCGTTGTTGGCGCCGCGGTCATCGCCGAGAATCTGAATGCCCTGAATGCGCACACGGCGGCAGCCGGCCATATGCAGCGTCCAGAAGGCGGCGTCCCGGAGCGTCACATCGCGCACGGTCAGATTGTGCACATTTTCAAACAGAATCAGCCGCGGCCGGAAGGCAGCCACCCGCTTGGGGCACTCGTGAAAGCCGCTGTCCACGTCGGCGTCCTCGAACACCTTCCCGCCCTGGCCGTCGATAACGCCCTGGCCGGAGAGCGTGATGTTCTCCGCGTCCCGCGCACCCAGGAAGAAGCCGCCGTTCCAGCCGTCGACCGCTCCCTCCGACGGATCCGCCGGGAAGGGCAGGATGTCCGCCTCGTCGAGGCTGGAGATCAGCACAGCGCCGGTGTCCAGACGGAGCTCCACATGGCTCTTCAGCAGCACGGAGCCGCTGAGATACCGTCCCGCGGGCAGCAGCACGACGCCGCCGCCGGCCTGATGGGCTGCGTCCACGGTCGCCTGGATCGCCGCGGCGCAGTTGGTTTTTCCGTCGGCGACCGCGCCAAAGGCTGTCACGTCATAGATCTGCATGGTGATCCTCCTTGCACTGATTTGCCGATGCGGCGATGACCGCCGTCTCTCTCCTGCGCAGCGCCTGCGTGCGGAGGGAGCGGACGATGCCCCGGCCCGGCGCCTCCGGCAGCACAAAGCTCCTCTGTCCGCAACGCAGCCAAAGCTGTTTCTGATTTGATTCTGCAGACACAGAAAAACTCCTTCCCGCAGCCGCCGATTGCCGCCCACTCTGCAGGAAGGAGTTTTCATCTGTTCCGCCGGGACGCGCGCTTTCAATCCATCGCAAGCACAGCGGCCCGGTACAGGCTGTACAGGCCCGCGCTCAGCAGCATGGCGCCCGCGATGTCCGTCAGCCAGTGCACGCCGGCGGTCAGCCTGCCGATCACCATGAAGGCGGAGAACAGGATGACAAAGGCCGCTGTGAGCCGCCTGACCGTTCCGGGGGCTGAGCGGCGCTTCACCTGAAACAGCAGCGTAGGCATCACGCTGAGCACCAGCAGGGTGGTGGAGGAGGGATAGGACGCCTCCATCGCGCCGTCGATCAGGATGGGGCGGTAGTTGACGGGGACCATCTCAAATACCAGATAGCCCAGGATGACCAGGATGTAATACCCGCCCAGCAGCAGGATGTCCCGGTCCACCTTCAGGAGGCTCTTCCTGCGGATCCACTGTGCGAGCCCCAGCACGGCGAAACAGACGCATACCGCGACGGGCACCAGGCCCAGCCAGTCCGTGACCGTGTAGACGGCCATGTGCACGCCCGTCAGCCGGTGAAACCAGGTGTTGACGGCGGCGAAGCCCACATTGGTCCCGTTTACGCCCACAGGCCGCACGTCGACAAAGCGAATGAGCAGTGTCCACAGCACAAAGGCCAGGAGCAGACCGCCGCCCCACAGAAAGCCGCGGCGCTTGCTGCGTTCCATCTTTATCCCTCCGCCCGTCAGTCAAACAGCTGTCCCGGCAGCTTCTTTTTTTCCTTCGGCGGGAAGCGGCGGTCGAAGGCCTCCACGTCCGCGTCGTCCACATAGTAGCCCTTCGGCGTCTGATACACGCCGGTGATCCCGTGCAGCCAGCCCGGGATCAGCTCCCGGCACAGGAAGAAGGAATCGTCCGCGCCTTCCGGCAGATCGTGGTAACGGATGCCGAACCTGCGGGCATAGTCAAAGCCGCACTTGCCATAGAAGCCGATGTTTCCCTCAAACAGCACCGCGCCAAAACCCAGAGCCGCCGCCTTCTCCAGGCAGAAATCCAGCAGCTTCTTTCCATAGCCCCGGCGCTTCTTGGCCGGCGTGATGCAGATGGGACCCATGGTCAGCACCGGGATATCCCGTCCGTCGTCGGCGTTGATCACGGTGCGCATGAACATGTTCTGCCCGATCAGGCGGCCGTCCTGCTCCATGACAAAGTCCAGCTCTCCCACAAAGGCGGGATCGTCTCGCAGCACGTGCATCACATAGTGCTCGCTGCAGCCCGGGCGGTACACGTTCCAGAAGGCCTCGCGGATCAGGTTCTCCGTCTCGCCGTAGTCTTCCGGGCGTTCCGGCCGGATGATGAAGTTCTCCATGCGGATCAGTCCTTTCGTGTGTTCCGGCTCAGCCGGTTATTCCGGATCTTCTCGTTGATCTGCGCCGCGGTCCGGACGTTCAGGCTGTAGTCCGCCAGATGCCACAGCACCTTGGCCAGCAGGATGAAGCCGGCGTATACCAGAATGTCGGTTCCGCCCTGCCAGAAACCCCAGTGATGCGCCAGCGGCAGCAGCGCCGCCTCCAGCACCAGCAGATGCAGCACGGTCCGCACCCACCAGGCCCGTGCCGACAGCTCCTCCTTCGCATGATACACGGCCAGCGACAGGAGGGCGATCAGCGCGAACACCATGATCCGGCCGAAGAAGGCCACCACCGGCAGCTCGGCGGCCGGGTTGAACAGCAGGCACATGAGGAAGGTGCACAGCATGATGATCCCATACACCATGATATAGCGGCGCACCCAGAGCGCGATGGTTTTCATGCTTCATGCACCCCCAGCATCCGCTTCAGATCGGCCACGTATTTCCGCGAGACGATGACCTTTTCCCCGTTGGACAGCACCGCCTCGAACCGGCCCGACAGGGAGGGGCGGACGTAGTCGATCCGGTCCGCGTTCAGGATCATGGACTTGCTGCAGCGGAACAGGGAGCTGCCCGCGCACAGCCGCTCGAACTCGTAGAGCTTCTCCTTCGCCTCGTAGACGGCCCCCTGTGTGTAGCAGAAGGAGCGGTCGTCAACCACCTCAAAGTAGAGGATCTCCGCCAGCCGCAGCCGGTGCATTCCGTCCTCCCGCCAGCCGCAGACCGTCCGCTGGCCGGAGGCTGCCTCCGCTACCTGCCCGACCCAGACCGCGCCCGGGTCATGGCAGCGCACGACGACCTCCTCCTCCTGCTCCCGGCCGATCTGCTCAACCGTCACCCTCATTGTGCCACCCCCGCGTCCATTCTACACGAAAAACCGTCCATGTCCACCCGCCGGCCTGTGACATGCAAAAAGCGGCGGGCAAGATGCATCGCCGCATTTGGACAGTCAGCCGGTTCATCTCCGCACGCGGCGGCGCAGCTCATGCTTGCGATGTCCTGCCGGCAGCCGTGATCTCCGGGCCTGTGCATGCCCTCAGCTCTCCTCCAGCCTGCGCAGCGCTTCGCACCAGTCCTGGCCCAGGATCTCCTGCGCCTTTTCGAAATCGTACTTCGCGTGGAGGCGGCTCTGGAGCTGCAGGAAGGCTTTTTCGCCGTGCGCGCGGATGTAGAGCGCCTGGGCTCTGGCCGCGGCGGCGCCGTCGTTGGATGGGGTGTAAAAGCCCTTCTCGCAGCTTTCCAGCCGGTCGCAGCCCCAGCAGCCGACGATGCCCTTTGCCTGGCAGCAGGCCGCGTTGGGGCACTGGCCGTCCGGGGAAACCGTCGCGAAGGAGCAGGTGTTGTACACCGTCCGGCACGAGCCGCACCAGGCGCCCAGGAAGCAGTGATTGCAGGAAAGGCCGCAGTACGCGACGGGATTCACGCCCTTGCGCGCCAGCTTGCACAGCCGGTTCTTGATCCGCTGCATCGCCTCAACATGCATGATCCAGTGGCGGCTGAACGGCATCCGGATCAGCCCCAGCACATCCTTGCCACACCAGTAACCGATCAGCCAGGCCGCGCTCTCCGCTTCGCTGACGCAGCCGGTGCGGCGCAGCTTATCGGCCATGCCGCCGTCGAACCGACGCTTCAGATCGGCGGGGGAGAGCTGCCGCAGCATCTGGTCGGTGGACTCCTTCACCGCCTGGGCATAGCGGTACAGCGCCGGAATGTTCAGCTGCCGGGAGAACGCAGCGATGGCCTCGCCGGAGAGCTCGTTGCCGGTGGTGATGAGCGGGGCGCCGACGGCCCCCTGAAAGCCCTGCGCGAACAGCACCTGCCGGTCCTCCGCGATCATCTCATGGGCCACAATATCCTCAATCCGGAAGATGTGCCAGATGGAGTAGGCCAGCGTCTTGCTGTGGTAGCCCTCCGCGCCGGCAAAGGGCATCTGCGCGAACGCCTCCGCGGGGAAGGTCTGCACGATCTGCGTGACCTGCTCAAACAGGCTCTCCCGCAGCGCGAGGAGCTTGCCGATCCCGTCCGCGAAGGTGGCCTTCTTCGCCAGCAGGGCCTGCATCTCCCTGTTCATCTCAGACCAGCTTCTGTCCATGTTCCGCTCCTTTCCGTAGGGCGCTCAGCCAATCACCTGATAACGCAGCCGCACATAGGAAGCCTGCAGCGCGCGGGCCTCGATGAGCCGCAGCACGCCCAGCCTGGACAGCTCGTCCCGGGTCCGCAGGGAAGGCCCGTCGATCAGCGAGGCGGTGTCCCGGCCCCCGATCAGCACCGGCGCGACCACGATGTCCACGAAATCGAGCAGCTTTTCGCGCAGGAAGAGGGCGTTCACCGTGCCGCCGGACTGCACGGTCAGCCGCTCGCAGCCGAAACGCGCTTTCAATTGGGTCAGCGCGTCCGAAAGCGACAGCGTTTCCTGATGCATGATGTGGAGATTGTCCGCGCGGACCCCGAAGGCCGGATGCGCCCGGTTTGTCGTGATCAGCACAAACTGCTCCGACTGGGCGCAGAAATACCGGACGCCCTGCTCCGTCAGATGATGAGTGTCCAGCAGGACGAAGGACACCGGCGTTCGCTCCGGTATTTCCCCGGTGTTGACGCCCATCTTCGCCTGCACGCGCCCTGTGTTGAAGGACCACAGGTCGGTGGTCTGCTCCAGCTCATAGTACTGGTGCAGGCCCTCTCTCAGCCCCGCGATCCGGGGGAAATCCCGGTCCACGTCCAGCTCGTCCGCCGCGCCGGTGCTGATCTTGCCGTCGACAGACATCAGCATGAACAGCGTGGTGACGGGGCGGCTCATCATCTCAGACGGCCCGTGCATTGTCTTTCCCTCCTTGTGCCGCGGAAGCGCCGCTGCGGCATCGGCAGCTCTTTCGGAAGAAGCGGGGCAGCCGACCGGGAACGGCAGCCTCACGGCGCGCCGGACGCAAGGGCTTTCTCATAGCAGAGAAAATGCTGCTGATACAGCTCGCACTCGCCGGCCACGCGGAAGCCGATGTGGGCGTAGGAGCGGATGGCCTTGGCATTCTCCCGGTTCACGAGGATGTGCACGCTCCTGAAGCCCCGCGCCCGCAGCACGCCCAGCATGTGGGCAACCATCCGCTGCGCCAGCCCCTGATTCTGGCAGGCGGGTGTGACGGCCAGCCGCGCGAACTCGCCGCCGGGCTGCAGGGCGGGCGTCCAGCAGTCCAGCCGGTTGACATCCTCGTCCTCCTCCACGGAGATGGCCGCGATGATCCTGCCCGTCTCATCCTTCATCACGAAGAGCCCCTGCCGGGCCAGGTCGGCCGCAATCGTGTCCGGGCCGGGGTAGTCTTCGTTCCAGAAGCAGTGCTCCCGCCCGAGCTGCTCGCGGTACAGGCACAGCACGTCCTCCGCGTCCTGCGGCCCGGCCATCACGATTTGATACGCCATCACGACGCCCCTCCCTGATCCGTCCTGACCAGGCTTGCCGCTGCGCGCCGGCAGGATTTCTTTCTAAATCTGCCCCGGGACTGGTGAGCCTCCCGAAAAACGAAGCCAACAACTGTTTTCCATTATAAGGAACAGGGAGGCAGATGTCAATCCGCTCACGGCGGCTGCGCTTCATTGTTCGTGCTCATCGTTGGCCGAGGGCTGGCTATGGGGCGGACAGGGGAATGAGAAAAACGGGCTGCGCATCGGGCGGCGCCATGGGGGCGCGCTGATTCGCAGTCCGCTTTGCGTTTCGGGTTTATGCGGTTGTATCCGGCTCCGGAGCGGCGCTGATCTTCACTTCCGCCGCTCCGAACTCGGAATCGGCCTTCAGCGTGACATCGCCGTGCACCTCGATGATGGCCAGCGCCTCGCCATAGTAGGTGTCGCAGATGCTGCCCAGATAGTCCAGCTCATAGTAGGGACAGGCGCTGCCGCAGGCGAGCAGCTTCCCGCCGTCGACGGTCAGGCTGATCCTGGCGCGCTCGGTCACCTTTGTGATGCCGCTGTCGTCGGTCAGCCGCAGCCGGACGAAGGCGAGATGGCCCTTTCCGACGGCAGGCGCCTCCGGCTCCAGACGGAGACGGGTTTCGTTTGCGGCAGAGCACAGGCGGTCGCGGCCGATCTCCCTGCCGTCGGCGTCCAGGGCGGCGGCCTCCAGCACACCCGCCTCATAGGGGACGCGGAAGCGCCAGACGCAGTTCTTTTTGTCCTTCCGGCCCGCGATCGTGCGGCCGTTCAGCTTCAGCACCAGGGAGGCGCAGCGGGCGTAGACCTCTACGTCCGCCGTGCGGCCTTCGCAGCCTGGGTAGGACCAGCTGCGCATCGCGTTGGTCATCTTCCAGGCGGAGGGGCTGTGCTTGCCCTGATGGCAGAGGGGCCGCACGGCGATGAAGGGGCCGCTTTCCCGCTCCAGGGCCACCCGGGTATAATAGGCCTCGCCCAGCGGCTTGCCGGTGAGATCAATGCGGCCGCTGCCGGCGGTGATCCAGCCGGGGCCCTGGTCGAAGCTGGGGGCGTAGTCCGGGTACTCCCACGCGCCGATCATCACCTCGCCCAGGTAGTCGATGCCGGCCCAGACAAAGTCGCCGAGAATGCGCGGCTCCTTTTTCGCGATCTCCCAGAAGCGGAAGGCATCGGCACAGAAGGTCTCGGAGCCCAGGATCAGCCGGTCGGGATAGCGCCGCAGATCCCGCTCGTAGCGCTTCTCGCCGTAATTGTAGCCGGCGATGTCCATGGCCGCGAAGGCGTCCCGGGTATGGACATCTGAGCCGTGCAGGGTCGCGCCGAACTTCATGAAGTCCGCGCCCAGCAGCCCAGCCAGATCGTTGAAGAACTTGGAGCCGGTCGACCGCTCCTTGGCTTTCTTGCCCGCGGCCTTCGCCTTCGCATTGCGGGCGGCTTCCTTTGCCGCCTTTTCGTCGGAATACTGGCCGAAGCCGATGGCATTCAGGAAATTGAAGAAGATGTTGATGCCGCAGGTGACGGGGCGGGTGGCGTCGAGGCTGTGCAGGTATTCGGTCATCTCGCGGGTGAGGGCGATGCCCCGCGCCTGCGCCGTCTCCGCCACCTCGTTGCCGGTGGAGTAGAGGATCACACAGGGATGGCAGTAGTCCTTGTCCACCAGATCGGCCAGATCCCGCTGCCACCACTGCGCGAAGTCATTGGCGTAGTCGTACTGGGTCTTGTGGATGTACCACATATCCACATACTCATCCATGACCAGCATGCCGAGGCGGTCGCAGATCTCCAGGGCCGTCTTGGAGCAGGGGTTGTGGGCGGAGCGGATGGCGTTGTAGCCGTTTTCCATCAGCAGGCGAACCCGGCGCTCCACCGCGTCGGGATGGCAGGCGGCGCCCAGCAGGCCGTTGTCGTGGTGGATGCAGGCGCCGCGAAGGATCACCCGCTCGCCGTTGATCTTGAGGCCGTCCCGCCCCCAGCTGAGGGTGCGCGCGCCGAAGCGCTCCTCCGCCGTGTCATCGGCATAGCGGACCCGGCAGGTGTACAGCTTCGGGGCCTCCGGGGACCAGGGGAGGGCACCGGGGAGCTCCAGCTCGAAGCTGCGTCCGTCCCCCGCTGCGCCGGCCAGCACCTTTCCGCCATCGCGGATCTCCACGGCGACCGGCCCGTCCCCGCTGGTTTTCACGTCCACGCGAATCTTCACGGGCCGCACGGAAAGGGTCGTGATCTTCACGCCGTTCAGCGCAATGTGCCGCTTTCCGCTGCGCCACAGCCGCACGGGGCGGTATATGCCCGCGCCGGAGTACCAGCGCGAGTTGGGCTGATCGGCGTTGCGGGCGATGACCTCCACCGTGTTTTCCCCCGCGTGGACAAAGGCACCGCAGTCCACATAAAAGTTCGTGTAGCCGTAGGGGCGGAAGCCGGCCTTCTGCCCGTTGATGCGCACCTCCGCGTTGCGGTAGACGCCCTCGAATTCCAGCACGAGGCAGCCGGCCAGATCCGCTTCGGAGAGGGTGAAGCGCTTCGCGTAGAGGTAATCGTGTCCCTCAAACCAGCTGCCGTTCAGGCCGCTCGCCGCCTCGTGCGTGCGCTTCTCCCGGAGCATGGCGTCATCGGGAATGGAGACAGGCCGGCCTTCGCCCGCTTCCTCCAGGTGACGGCAGGTCCAGCCGTCGTGAAACAGTTCGCTCAGCATGGGTATGCCTCCTTGCGGCGTTTGAATCCGGCGCTTGAATCGCCCGTTCGGGGAACAGGCACTGTCAGGATCTTACGTCTGCGGCGCAGCCGGGGCAAGGCGGACAGCACAGATTGCCGCTTTCCCGGCGTATTCTGTGAGAAAGGGCGGCAGTCCGTGCAGACCGCCGCCCCGGGAAGCGTGCCGAATGGAATCAGGCCTTGGATTTCTTCATGAAGCAGGCCGCGACGGCGGTGATGATGGCCGCGATGCTGACGCCGGCCAGGGTGTAGTTCAGCCCCGCCAGCTCCGGCAGGCCGACCATCTTGATGCCGTTCATGGATTCCGCGATGTTCCAGATGCCGTCAGAGAACACGGTGATGCACACATAGGCCAGGGCTGCCGCGCCGAGAATGCCGGTGAAATCGGTCCAGGGCTTCTCGCCCAGGAGGGAGGCCGCCTCGCACAGGATCGCCACGACGGCCGCGGCCCACACCAGGCCCTGCACCACGCCGCCCTGGGCGCTGTAGACAATCAGCAGGATGAAGGTCACCACCGCCAGCACGCAGGTGACGGCCGCGAAATAGAAGCCAGTGCTCTTGTTTTTCATGGTTGGATCTCCTTTCCTCATGTCGTCTCCGGGTCAGGCGCTCCGGCGGGTCTTCATCTTGGAGAAGATCAGCAGGGCCAGGCTCAGCAGGGCCAGAATGGCGGAGCAGATGATGGTGGCGTTGATGGCGGTCGCCCACCAGGGGGTGATGTGCTCAATCACGGAGGTGGAGGAGTAACCGTTGGCGATGACAGAGCGGCTGATGGCGTATTCCCAGCTGATGGCCGCCTCCTTCAGGAGGTTCAGCAGGTGGCCGTCGTCGGTCTCCCGGGCCTTGTTCAGAACCCAGGTGCCGTGGCCGCCCACGCCGTCCAGGCACCATTCCTGGGTGCCGGCCGCCAGGACTTCCGCCGCGTGATTCTTGTAGCCGCCGTCGGTGTATTCGCCGAAGCAGGGCGCTGCGTCCGTATCGATGGCGCCATACCAGCCCCACTCGTTCCGGAGCACCTGGGTGTTCAGCGCGTAGCTGGCGGAGGACCACTTCAGGCCCAGCCGCTCGAAGGACTGCATGATGCCGCCGGCATTGGCCACGCGCACGGAGCCCTCAAAGGCGCGGAGGCTGCCCTCACGGAAGGCCTGCTCGTTGAAGAAGCAGGTGAGGCCTTCACGGTAGAATTCCTGATCGTTGCCCACAAAATGCTTGGGAGCGGCATGGGAGCCGGTCTTCTCGGTGGCGATGACTTCCGCAGCGCCGGCCAGGTAGTTCAGGGTCGGGCACTCGGACATGTACTCGAAGTTGCGGCCGCCGAAGGGGGTGCGGTGCAGGTCGTTGCCCACGTTGTAGTTAATCATGAAGTTGGCCCACATGCCGTCCTCGCCCATCATCGTGCCGCGGCCTTCGATGATGTCATAGCTGAAGGAGCCCACCATGATCGGGTTGGAGCAGTAGCGGACGGTGGGCACGGTGGTTTCCTCGCCGTTCACCGTCACGGGGATGGGATAATTGCCGCCCACGGAGTCGCAGCCGTCGCCCACGGCGAAGGAGGGGGAGAGCTCGCCCACGGCGGGGCAGGAGAAGCTCTCGGCGGTGGCGTTGGGCAGATCCTCCACCTTCAGCTGGTGGATGAACAGGTTCCAGGTCTCGGTGTCGCTCAGGGGCACATCCTTCATATGGGCCAGGTTCAGGCCGCTGTTCACGCCGAAGCCGGCGGCGGCCTCCGCGAAGGTGGGTGCGTCCGCGGGCTTCTCATACCATTCGCCGTCCAGCACGTCCATCATTTCCTGGGTCGCGCTGACGACGGTCTGGCTGACGGGATAGGTGCCGGCCCAATCGCTGCGGCTCAGATAGGTGCCGGCGCCGGGAACCCAGTAGTTGAGATCGCAGTCCGCGAACTGGTTGGTAACCGCCACGCCGTTGGCGCCGGTGCGGTACTTCTCGCTGTCGAAGCTCTGGCTCCACTTGTAGCTCCGGGCGCTGACACCCTCGGCGGTCATGCCGTTTTCGACGGTGTAGCCCTGGGCCGCCAGGATGTTGTTCAGCGCGTCATGCACGTCGTCGCCGATGGCCAGGTAGTAGTCGCCCTCGGAGAGGATGTAGCCGCCCTCGCCGCCGTTGGCCGTCACGTCGTAGCTGGCCAGCAGGTACTTGTCCACGGTGATCGTGATCGTCTCGGACGCGCCGGGCTGGAGCAGGGCGGTCTTGCCGAAGCCTGCCAGGGCGATGGCGGATTTCTCCACCTTGTGCTCCTTCTCATAGGCGCCGTAGGGCGTCTGCACGTAGAGCTGCACCACGCTCTTGCCGGCCGTGCTGCCGGTGTTCTTCACGGTCACCTTGGCAGTCAGCTGATCGTCCGCGACGGTTACGCTGTCCAGGGTCTGCTCGAAGGTGGTGTAGGAGAGACCGAAGCCGAAGGGATACTGCACCTCGGCCGCGTAGTCCCATTTCTCGGCGCCCGGGAGCGCGCCGGCCTTGTCGGCGGCGTTGCCCTGGCCCATGACGGCGTCCGCATAGCGGGTCTCATAGTAGCGGTAGCCGATGTAGATGTTCTCCGCCTGGAAGGACATGTAGTCGGAGCTCTCGTCCTCGCCGATCGCGGCGTGGATCGCGTCCACATTCGCGAAGAGCGGGGAGTCCGTGCCCGAGTTCACGACGGCGGGCGCGGAGAGGGAATTGGTGGCGTAGGTGTCGGTCAGGCGGCCGGAGGGGTTCACGACGCCGCGGAGAATCTCCGCCACGCCCACGAAGCCCTGATGGCCGGGATAGCCGATGTACAGGATCGCGTCCGCGTACTGGGCGATCTCATGCACTTCCATCTGGTAGGGGCTGTTCAGCAGCACGATGACCTTGGAGAAGTTGGCCCGGGCCAGCTCCAGCAGATCGCGCTCGTTCTTATGTAGGGCCAGGGCGCTGATGGGGCCCTCGGCGCCGCCCACGTCGTCCTTGTCCTTCATCAGGAGATCCGTGCCTTCCGCGCCTTCACGGGTGAAGACCACGATGGCCGCGTCGCTGTAATCGGCGTAGGACGCAGCATACTGCTCATAATAGGCCCGGTTCTCCTCGGTGCCGGCGGCAGAGCCGTTCACCTGGATGGACGAGCCGCCCCAGGGGGTCGTGCTCAGCACGCCGCGGGCCGCGGTGCCGCCCTGCAGGCCGGTCCACAGCGTACCGTTGACTTCGAAGCCCTGGCCTTCCAGCGCCGTCTTCAGGTCCACGGAGTTCACCGCGCCGTTCTTCACCTTGGTGCCGGCGGAGGAAGCCTGATAGGCCGGATCCACCGCGCCGTGACCGAAGACGGAGACCTTCACCGCATCCGTGAGCGGCAGCACGCCGTCTTTGTTCATCAGCAGGGCCGCACCCTCGCGCATCTCGTTCCGGTTCTGCTCCAGGGCCGCCTCGATGGCCTTGGCCTGGGCCGCCGGATCGTCAAACGCGCCGAACTGGCTCTTGAAGTAGACCGTGTCCGCGGGCGCTTCGCCCTTTTCCACCACAACGGCGGTGTTGATGCCCAGCTGGGTGTTGATGTAGCTGCCGTTGGCCGTAGCCAGGGTGTTGCCCACCAGGGCAATCACCAGAATGACAGCGAAGAGCGCCGTCAGGCCGGACCACAGTTTCGAGTTCTTCAAAACAGATCGCCTCCCTTTTCCGTCCATGGATGCATCCATCCATTTGCTGCCCCCAGTATAGGGCAGGCCGGGCGGAAAAGGAAGGCGAACTGCGCAAGTGGTCAATTCTGCGGCGCAGGTGGTCGGGGAAAGAGCATGTCCACGCTGAACATCTGTTCTGCCCAGCCGGTGGTGAACACGCCGCCGTATTTTTCGCACAGATAGCGCATGCTGCGGACGCCGTAGCCGTGATAATCCCGGTCCTGCTTGCTGGTGACCGGGATGCCGTCCACGAACAGGGGCTCCTTCGCGCAGGGGTTTTCGATATGCACGCAGAAGAAGCTGCCGCGCGCCGCCGCGGAGAGCGTGATGACGCGCCGGGCCTCGTTTTCCTCCTGCCGGGTGCTCTCGATGGCGTTGTCCAGCGCGTTGCCCAGCAGGGAGTACAGATCCTCCACCGTCATGAAGGAGAAGCCGGCGCCGTCCACAACGGAGCGGATGGAGATGTGCTCCCGCTCCGCCAGCAGGCTCTTCTTGGCCAGAATGATGTCCACGTCCGGATTGCCGGACTTGGGAAAGTGGTCGTAGATCAGCACGGCGTCCTCCAGGGCCGCGATGCTCTGCTCCCGCTGCTCCCGGTTCATGCTGCGCAGCGCGGCGATCTGATGCCGCAGGTCGTGGCATTTCCGGTTGATGACCTCCACCGTGGCCTTGCTCATGGCGTGCTGCTCCTGCTCCTGCCGGAGCATGCGCTGCATGATGAGCTGGTCGCGCTCGGCCTTCCGGATGCGGAAAACATCCATCAGAATGAAGAGCAGCAGCACGCAGGTGAAGGCATCGAAGGCCTGCACGCCCACGGTTTCGGTCTCCTGCGAGGTCGTCCAGTAGCTGAGCACATAGACAATCAGGCTGGAGACCACCGCGAAGCCCGCCAGATGGCCGCCGCGCATGTCCACCGTCTCGCTGACGCCGAAGCGATCCCGCAGGCGGCGCCAGACAAACAGGCAGGCCGCGCAGAGATAGATCAGCTGCAGCGTCTGCGCCCAGGGCTGGCTCAGATGGAAGGCCAGCTCCGAGATCCGGTAGCAGCAGTGCACCAGATGCTGGAGCGTATGCGCCACGCAGCAGTAGAAGACCACCTGCCGCGCGTTCATCCGGAAGCAAAAGCCCATCAGCAGCCCGGAGAGAACGAGGAAGAGCATGAAGCTGAAGGTGAACCAGCCGATGGTCAGGAATGGCGCAAAGTAGAAGTCCGGGATCAGCACCGGCAGCAGGACATACAGGGCGGCCGCCGGCAGAAAGCGCAGCCAGAAGGGCTCCCGGCGCTGCAGCCGCAGGCAGAAGATCAGCTCAATCGCCAGAATATGCAGATGAAATGAATTGACAAACCACATCTGCGTCACCGTCCCACACCTCCCAATACCATGGCCAGCTTCTCCATGCACTCTTTCCGCCTGCGCCGGGAGAGGGGAATCACGGCGCCGTGCACGGTCAGGCTGTCCTCCGTCACCGATGAGACATAGGCGCAGTTTACCAGATGGCTGGGCGTGACGCGGAGGAAGCGCTGAAAGCGTTCGTCCTCCTCCAGGGCGGACAGCTTGCCGTAGGCCTCGAAGTCGCCCTCCGACGTGTGGAAGATCAGGCTGTGGCTGTAGACCTCCACATAGTACAGATCCCGCAGGTCGATCTTCCTCACCACGCTGCGGCTGTTGATCAGGTAGCTTCTCGCGCCTTGCCGCGCCAGCATGCGGCCGAGGCGGTCCAGCTTCATCGCAAATTCCTCATAGCTGATCGGCTTGACCACGAAATCCAGCGCGCCGACCTCGTAGCCGTGGATGGCATACTGCGCCATGCTGGTGATGAAGCACAGCAGCACATTGCCGTCCGCCTCCCGGAGCTTCCGCGCGCAGGTCATGCCGTCCATCAGCGGCATCACGACGTCCATGAACACCACGTCATAATCGCCCCGGTACCCTTCCAGAAAGGCGATCGGGTTGTCATGCCAGACGAGGTCGATGTCCGCGTGCTTCTCCGCGCTGTATCGGCTGCAGTAGCGCTGGATCGTCCTCGCGTACGCCTCCTCGTCCTCCACCATGGCGATGCGGATCATGAGCGCGCGCCTCCAAATTGTTGTTTTTGCATCGACGGATGCCTGCTGTCATCATAGCACGGGGGCCGACATCGCGTCAAGCCGCGGCGAGGGCTCCTCACGGCTCATCGGCCCCATGGCGGCTGGACGACGACCTGCCACAGCCGCACGGGGCGGTAGATGCCTGCGCCGGAGTACCAGCGCGAGTTGGGCTGATCCGCGTTGCGGGCGATGACCTCCACCGTGTTTTCCCCCGCGCGGACAAAGGCGCCGCAGTCCACATAAAAGTTCGTGTAGCCGTAGGGGCGGAAGCCGGCCTTCTGCCCGTTGATGCGCACCTCCGCGTTGCGGTAGACGCCCTCGAATTCCAGCACGAGGCAGCCGGCCAGATCCGCTTCGGAGAGGGTGAAGCGCTTCGCGTAGAGGTAATCGTGTCCCTCAAACCAGCTGCCGTTCAGGCCGCTCGCCGCCTCGTGCGTGCGCTTCTCCCGGAGCATGGCGTCATCGGGAATGGAGACAGGCCGGCCTTCGCCCGCTTCCTCCAGGTGACGGCAGGTCCAGCCGTCGTGAAACAGTTCGCTCAGCATGGGTATGCCTCCTTGCGGCGTTTGAATCCGGCGCTTGAATCGCCCGTTCGGGGAACAGGCACTGTCAGGATCTTACGTCTGCGGCGCAGCCGGGGCAAGGCGGACAGCACAGATTGCCGCTTTCCCGGCGTATTCTGTGAGAAAGGGCGGCAGTCCGTGCAGACCGCCGCCCCGGGAAGCGTGCCGAATGGAATCAGGCCTTGGATTTCTTCATGAAGCAGGCCGCGACGGCGGTGATGATGGCCGCGATGTTGACGCCGGCCAGGACTTCCGCCGATTGATACTTGCAGCCGCCGTCGGTGTATTTGCCGAAGCAGGGCGCTGCGTCCGTATCGATGGCGCCAGGAGCGTTGCTCCTACTGCCGCAAGCAGTACAAGACCGACCAGACCCGGGCAGATGCATGCAAAAGCGCTCCTCACGGCGAGGACTGCTGTTTTGAATTGCTGCGTGAATCTCTTGATGTGCCCCGAAGAGGCCTTTCTGTCACCAGTCCAGCGTGAATTCGTCGATGTCGGCAAATTCGGGGAAGTGCTTCTTCTTGTATTCCAGCAGCAGGGCGGTGCAGCGGATCGCGCTATGGGAGACGGCCAGCTCCAGCAGGCCGGAGATCTGTGCAGCGGTGAAGCCGGAGAGGCTCTCCTCCGTCAGCGCCGGATCGTTGTCGCAGCTGACCTGATGTGCCATGGTCGCCTTGTCCAGCACCAGCAGGATGGCGTTCATCTCCCGCGGGCTGCCGTCATGGATGACGCTTTTCCCGAAGGTAACTGCGCCGGTCTTCTCATCCACGGTGTAGTGCAAACACAGGCTCCTGCCAAAGTACATATCATTCTCGTTAGAGAAAGCAAATTTGCCGGTGCTGTCATCATAATACCGGCGCATCTCTCCGGAATGCACATCGATGCCGCGCAGGGCCAGCGCTTTCTTCACCGCGCTGCGTTCTTCCTTGGACAACACGGCGCCAGCGTACCGTGTCTCCCTGATTTCACTGATCCTTCTCGCGTACAAAGGCTCCCACACCTGTTCAAAGAGCTGCTTTTTGCCAGTCCGGGCGAAATACCGCTGCCAGGCCACCGTTTGAGCAGGATCCATCTCGATCACATGGGCGACGCGGATCTTGCCTTTCGGGTTGCAGGGCTGTCCTTTGCAGTCAACAAAACGGTCGCCTTCGATCACGAAGGTCGTTTTCCCTTCATCCTCCCATACCAGCAGATTGGTCAGATGACGGATGACCGGATGCCCCACGTACACCCTGCGCCACAGCTCGGGATTCAGCCATTCGCCGGACATATGCAGCTTGTGGAGCAGGGCTGTGCGCTCCTTCGCAAAGGTGAGAACTTCCTTTTTGAACGCAGCATACGCCTCCGCGCACGCCTCCGCTTTGGCCGGATCGCTGCCCTTCTTCGGGAAACTGCGAATCTCCTTTTGCTTCGCAGTGTCGAAGAGCCTGAAGCCCAGTTCCGGCGTGATGCTGACCTCGATCACGGTATCGCCGGTGTCATAGCGCTTGATGCCGTCCGCGTCGAAATCAAACGCGGGCAGCATGACAGAATCCCGCATCTCCATTGCCGTCATGCCGCGCATCTCCGCGTATCGGTCGAGCTCTCCGATTCTTTCATAGAACTGCATCGCCGCGGGCGTATCGTTGATCATCAGTGCATCACGGATGCATCTTGCCTTTTTATGATCCTCGTCCGCATCTCTCTTC
The DNA here is from genome assembly GCA_946538975.1 of uncultured Clostridia bacterium. Taxonomy (GTDB): domain Bacteria; phylum Bacillota; class Clostridia; order Christensenellales; family Aristaeellaceae; genus RUG11272. Next base: position 39,692 of record CAMNHF010000002.1, read on the forward strand.
CTGATCATCGTTTTGTATGTTGCGGTCATCCGTTCAATGCTCTCCTCGTCCGCAAAGCTTGCCCAGGCAATCAGCCATGGCCTGAAGCTGTAGCCGCTCACCAGGCTTTCGCAGAACAGAGAAAGAGAGGCTTGATCCAGCGCCTGTGCCACCGCATCTGCCTGCGGATGCCGTTTGATTTTTATTCCTCTCATCAGCACTGGCTCAGCCGAGGAAGTGGCACAGCGATTCCATTCCCGGGCATATTCGGACAGGATAAACGCCACGGCTTCCCGAGACGAAAGCGTCGTTGATCCGGCATAGGGAAGACCTTTCTTCACTACGCTTAATGCTTCCGGGAGCAGAGGACTGTTCTTCATCCATTCCCGCACATGCGCCTCGATGGGATTCTCAATGACTTTTCCACCGGCAAGAATCATGGTGATCTCCGGATTCGTCTGAAGAATTGTTAAATCAGAATATTTCCGCTGCTCCAGCAGTTTCATCGCCGACACAAGCTGTTCTGGCAGCAGCTTCTGCAGATAAGCTAGAATATAGGCCCCGACAACCTTCGCCGGCGCTTTGTTGTCTTGTGCGAACTGCGCAAGCATATGATCGAAAACTGCCTTCTCCCTGCCGCTGATCTGCTCGTTGACACGTTTTGCCCACGCTACGCCTTTCTGATACAGCATGACAAAGGCGATTTCCCGGTCAGAAAAGCGAATCGGTATCTTTGCGAATTCAGCGTACAGTTTTTCTTTAGTTGCGAAATAACCGTTAGAGATTACTTCCCTCAAGCTCTCACATTCGCGAAAAGCCGATTCACTGATACTGGTCACGCTGTCCGGGATTGTGATGCTCTCGAGGCTGCTACAGCCAGAGAAAGCCCATTCGCCAATGCTTGTTACGCTGTCTGGGATGGTGATGCTCGTGAGGCTGCTGCACTGATAGAAAGCGCGATCGCCAATGCTTGTTACGCTGGGCGGAATTGATACGCTTGTGATTTTGCCGCATCCCCCAAATGCTCTGTATGGGATCTCCCTTGTTCCCTCTGGGATGACGATCTCATGTGTGATCACATCGTCCAGCACCAATTCTGTTGATCCACTGAATGGATTGTCTTCCCAGTACTGCTTTTTCATCGAAAGCCACGAGGTCAGACTGGTACAACGGATCTCATGAATGCTGCAGCCTGAGAAAGCGTGCTTGCCAATGCTGGTCACACTATTCGGAATTGATACACTTGTGATTTTGCTGCATCCCCAAAATGCTCCGTATGGGATCTCCCTTGTTCCCTCTGGAATGACGATCTCATGTGTGATCACATCGTCCAGCACCAATTCTGTTGATCCACTGAATGGATTGTCTTTCCAGTACTGCTTTTTCATCGAAAACCACGAGGTCAGACTGGCACAACGGATCTCATGAATGCTGCAGCCATCGAAAGCCCAATTGCCAATGCGGGTGACGCTGTCCGGGATGGTGATGCTCGTGAGGCTGCTGCAGCCAAAGAAAGCGCGATCGCCAATACTGGTGACGCTGTCTGGGATGGTGATGCTCGTGAGGCTGCTGCAGCCTTCGAAAGCGCGATCGCCAATGCTGGTCACACTACTTGGAATTGATACGCTTGTGATTCTGCCACATCCCCAAAATGCTCCGCATGGGATCTCCCTTGTTCCCTCTGGGATGACGATCTCATGTACGCTCACATCATCCAGCACCAAATCTGTATATTCTCTGAACGGATTATCGCACCAGTTTTCCTTTTTCATCGAAAGCCATGAAGCCAGACTCGCACAGCGGACTTCAAAAATGTTGCAGTGACTGAAAGCCCAGACGCCAATACTTGTGACGCTGTCCGGGATTGTGATGCTTGTGAGGCGTCCGCAGCCAGCGAAAGCCTTCTCGCCAATGCTGGTCACTCCATCTGGGATCACCACGTCTCCGCCAGATCCTTCGTATCTGACCAGGCATCCCTGCTTATCAATTACGAAATCACTCATGCTCCTGCACGCCCTTCCCTGTGCTTTTCTGTTTTTCCATCCGTTCCAGCATTCGCCGGTGCGAGGTTGCCTTGCTGCACATTTGCTTTGCGAGCGCCAGCCCGTCTTCCGCGACGGACAGCAGGTCTTCGGAGTGAAGCTCCTGCTTCAGCAGCGCGTGGATCAGCCCGTTGCGCCGGTTTTTCCACGCAAGAACGGCGTCAGTCAGGGCGGCGGGGAAATAACGGCGCGCGGGGTTTGTCTTCTCCTCCGCCAGCTTGACGACAAGCCGCACCTTTCGGTCGATGCTGACGTGTTCTCCTTCCTTCGGATGCCAGTGGTCTGCGTGCCGCAGCACGGCCTCCAGCCGGTCCTCCAGGATGGCGTATTCGATGAAGATCGCTTCCAGATAGAAATGCTCCTTCAGCGCCTTGCTCAGCCGTCCCATCTGCTCCCGATAGTTCTCATACTTCTTCTGATTGGCAATCGGTTGATCCAATGGTCTCAACCTCCTTGATCTGTCAGATTTGTTTGTTATCCGGGAGACTCTCTGACCGGCGCTCCAATTCCTGCCGGATGGTCATATACTGTCCTGAATATGCCGTTTCCGCAGACACCTCACTCCCCCAGCTCCAGCTCGTCGATGCTTTGGAAGAGCTGCATCTGGCGCTCGTGGAAGAGGAGATTCTTGTTGTGGCGGAAATAGCCCTCGCAGCCGTACTTGCCGATGAAGCGGGAGGCGGCGGGGCGCAGGGTGATCTCGGTCACGAGGATCAGCAGCTCGTGACCGTCGGGGAAGACCTTCTCGCAGAAGGCAAACATGTTTTCCAGCTTGTCGCGGGTGGCCGCGGCCTGCTTTTTCAGCTTGGCGTTCTCCGCGTCGAACATCCGCTTGATGATGGCGAAGGCGGCCAGGCCGGAGGCGGGATTCTCGCGGCGGATGGCCTCGGCAATGGCATTCATCGTCTGCGCGGCCAGGCGGCGGCTGCGGGCGTCCTTCTCGGACATGGAGTTCGCCTTGCGGCCCGTCTTCGCTTCCTTCTCCAGCTCTGCCGCGCGGCTGACCAGCAGCCCGGCCGCCGACTCCGCGTCCTTGCCGATCTTCACGCGCATCGTTTTCAGATCGTTCATCAGCAGGCGCATCATGTCCTCTGCCTCGCTGACGGCCTGCAGGTCGTTGTCCACGGCGTCCAGCAGCAGGCCCAGCAGGGCGATCCGCTCGTCAAACTTGGCCTTCATCGCGCGGTCATGGATCGACAGCGACGCGCTGCCGGCGAGGATGGCGTCCACCTGATAGTCGCTGCGGTATTTGCGGAACAGGTCGTAATAGACCGCAAAGCTCCTGGCGATCTTCGCGTCCTGCAGGTACTGGCGGATCAGCCGCTCGTTGACCGGGTAGCCCAGCTGCTCGTACAGCTTGATCATGTCCGAGAGGTCGACCCAGCCGCGGGCGGTGACGAAGCGCTTGCCGTCCACGGTCGTCTCCACCTTGTAGAAGTCGTCCTTGCGGATCTCCAGATAGGTGAGCACGGCCGCGTGCACGCCGTGGGCCGCGGCGTACTCCTTCCACACGGTGAAGTCCGGCTCCACATCGATGCGCTTCAGCCGGTCCCAGGTCACGATGTCGAACTCGCGGACGGAATCGTTGTACTCCGGCGGATTGCCCGCGGTGACCACGGTCCAGCCGTCCGGCACGCGGTGGCGGCCAAAGGTCTTGTACTGCAGGAACTGCAGCATGGAGGGCGCCAGCGTCTCGGAGACGCAGTTGATCTCATCGAGGAAGAGGATGCCCTCCTCCAGGCCGTCCTGCTCGATGCGGTCATACACGGAGGCGATGATCTCGCTCATCGTGTATTCTGAGACATCGTACTCCTGATCCCGGTAGTTCTTGTGCACGATGAAGGGCAGGCCCAGCGCGCTCTGCCGGGTGTGGTGGGTCATCGAGTAGGACACCAGGCCGATGCCCAGCTCCTGCGCGATCTGCTCCATGATGGCCGTCTTGCCGATGCCGGGAGGGCCCATCAGGAACACCGGGCGCTGCCGCTCCACGGGGATGGTCAGCTCGCCCAGGTCGTTCCGCATGCGGTACGCGGTGACCGCCTGCTGAATCTGCTGCTTGGCGTCTTTGATGTTCATGCAATCTCCTCCATGCGCTGCTGTCGGGCTGTGCCAACGCTTATCGCAGCTTCACCCGTGCCGCGCCTCATCATTTCTGCTCTGTTCCGGTATTCCATCGCATGCGCACTATCGTTTCCGCTCCTCCAGGTCGGTGTCCTCCAGGATCAGCTTGATGGCCCAGGGCGGGACATCAGGGTTGTCGTACTCGCTGCGGAGGAAGACAAAGGCCGTGCTGTAGTCCGGCTTGCGCTCCGGGAAGGTGCCGTAGCCGTCGGTGAAGTAGATCAGCCCGCGGAAATTGCGGAACTCGTGCTGCCGGATCAGCTGATCCACATAGGCGAAGACCGGCCGGAAGTCCGTGCCGCCCAGACCCTTGATCGTCATGTGCTGCAGGTAAGCCTCGAATTCGTCCTGGCTGGTGAGCTTCACGGCCTCCTGGATCTCCGCGTCGCACTGGATGACGTGCACATTGACCCGCGAGAAGAAGCTCTCGGTGCTCATCAGAATGTTGAACGTCTTCTGCAGAAAGCGCTGCACCAGCTCGCCGCTGGTGGAGCCGGAGGTGTCGATGGCGATGACGAACTCGCGGATGCGCTTCACATCCTTGTACTCCAGCGGCTCGATCAGCGGCATGTTCCGGAACAGCTTCAGGCCGTAGGTGTAAAAGATGTAGTCGAACTCGTCGTCGTTGATCTTCATGGCCTCCCCGTGCACCGCGAACTTCTTCAGGAAGGCCTCGTAATTGTACCGCTCGCGGTTCAGCTCCATCAGCTGCTGCTGCATGCCGCCGGCCTGGAGGCCCATCTGCTTGCTGAAGGTCTCCAGATCCATCGCCACGTGCTCGCTGATGTCCCGCCACTCATCCTCCAGCGCCTGCCGCGCCGCGGCCTCGCTCTGCTCCGGCCCGTACTCCGTCCCTGTATCGGGCGCGGCCTGCTGGGGGAACTGCATCTCCTGCGAGCCGCTGCCCGCGCCGCTGCCATGGCCCTGCCTGGGCTGCTGCTGGCCCGGCGCGCCGGCATCCTGTCCGGCTTGCTGCTGATTGCTCTGCTGGCTGTCCTGTGAACCGCCGCCGGAACCTTGGCCGGATTGCTGCTGATTGCCCTGCTGGCTGTCCTGCGATCCGCTGCCGGAGCCTTGCCCCGACTGCTGCTGGTCGCCCTGCGGTCCGCCGCCGGAACCCTGCCCGGCTTGCTGCTGATCCTGCTGGTCTCCCTGCGATTCGCCGCCGGCATCCTGCCCGGCTTGCTGCTGATCCTGCTGGTCTCCCTGCGAACCGCCGCCGGAGCCTTGCCCGGATTGCTGCTGATCCTGCTGGTCGTCCTGCGATTCACCGCCGGAACCCTGTCCGGACTGCTGCTGATCCTGCGAATTGCCGCCGGAGCTCTGCCTGTTTTGCGGGCTGCGGCTGGGCTTGGACTGAGCCTGCTGCCGCATCTGCTGCGCCTGTGCCGGCTTGTGCCAGATGTCGTGCTCGTCCGCGCAGAAGAGGGCAGCCCAGTCTTTCCTCGGCGGATGGTCCAGGAAATAGTGATAGAGCTTCTCCGCGGTCAGCGGCTGCACTTTCCCTCGCAGAGCAGCCGTAACCTGCTGCTGCTTTGCCTCCACCGGCACGGTGAAGTGGGGGAGGTTCATCTCGGTGATCAGCGATTCCACCGCGATGTCACAGGCCAGATCCCACAGCTGGGCGTCCACCAGGCTGTTGACGAAGGGATGCCGGAACAGGCAGTGCAGCAGCACGTGCATGTAGGCTCGGTTCACCTGATTGACGTCCGCCCGGTAGCACCGCAGCAGCCACATCGGCGTGTAGAACAGATGCTCGCCGTCCGTGGCCAGCGTGACCTGCGCCACCTGCGGCTTCAGCCGGAACACCGCCATGTCCAGAAACCGCTGATTGACCAGAATGTTGGTGCGCACCTGACTGAGCACCTCTCTGGCGAGTTCTTCGGGCTGTACCATGCGCTCCTCCTGCCGCCCAGGCGGGAACGCTTCCCCCGGCCTGCGCGGATCCATTGAAAAAACTGCACCGAATCCTGATACGGTGATGATACCACATTTTTTGCGATTTGGGAAGATTGTGATGCCCCTTTGTTGGATCGATTCTGTGGCTCTGCTGCCTGAGCGCTTTCATGAAATGCCCGGCAGGCGCTGCGTTGGGAAAGGTTTGGCGCTGATTCAGCGGGACATGCATTGCGGCTGAATGAATATGTGGAATGGACGGAATTCAGCATGTTCGACATGAGCCGGCTGTAACAGACACAGGGCGATTGAGCCTTCGCGATCAGCAAAGCCGCCGCACCCTCACAGGCAATGCGCTGTGGGGTGCGGCGGCCTTTGGCTTTGCGGGGCGGCGCCCGGGCTTCACTTTTTCCGGATGGGGTGGCGGATGACGGTCCTCCATTTTTCGGGCGGAACCCGGCGGGCGTCGGACAGATAGATCTCGTGGTGGCGGCGGGTTTCGCTGAAGTCGTTCACATAACCGTTCGCCGTCAGGTATTCGTCCATCAGGGCGACCGTGGCCGGCTCGTCGTCGAAGGGCCCCATGTGCATGATCTGCACGCACAGGCCCTCGTCCACGGTCAGGAATTCGGCCGCAGAGCAGTCCACCTTCTTCTTCCGGGACGCCTCGTCCACCGCCCACCGGAAATCCTCGCGGGCAATGAAGTCCGGCAGACGGATCACGGAGATCCAGCGGAAGACCTCCTTGCGCGTGTAGTCAACGCCGTCGACCCCGTCCTGCTGCCAGAAGCCCTCCAGCGGCGGGACCACGTAGTCAAAGAAGCCCTCGATGCGGTGATCTGCCTTGCGGCTCATCCGCAGCGTATAGGCGACGGCGTAGAGAATGCCGACGGCCTTCTGATAGGCCCCGCCCTCCTCGTTGGGGTCGCCGCTGCCCCGGACGGCGATGAAGCTGGCGGGCGGCACCGTGACGATTTCCGGCTTGTTTCCGGGCAGGTAAAACGCTCTGTATTCCTTCTTGAAATCAAAAGCCATGCCCTGTGCTCCTCTTTCCTCACTTCAGATCCTTGACCTCATAGGGCTTGTTCCAGGAGCCGATCTCGATCAGATTGCCCTCCGGATCGGCGATATAGCAGGTGCGCTGGCCCCAGGGCTCGGTCTCCGGCGCCAGCACGGGCGTGGCGCCCTGTTCCACCGTGCGGCGGAAGGCCTCGTCCACCTCCGCGAAGGTGTCCACATAGAGCGCGATCTCCGCGTGGCCGTTGAGCCCCTTCACGTACTCGTAGCGGCGGTGCGTCATCTGCTCGAAGTCGCTCCGGCCATACAGTAGGAACAGAGTGCCGTCCTTCACGAGATATACATTGCTCGTGTCCTCCGCTTCCCGGATCTCAAAGCCCAGCACATCCCGGTAGAAGCGGATCATCTTTGCCATATCCCCGACAAGCAGCCCAAATCCGTCCAGTCTCACAGCTCTTTCCCGCCTTTCGATGCTTTCTTTTTCGGCGCCGGCAGCTCGTCGGCCATCGCCGTCACCAGCGCGGTCAGGAACTCCCGGCTGTCCACGTTGTCCACCAGCAGCATTTCCTTTGCGCCCTCATAGGGCAGTTCCCGTTCCGCGTCCGGCATCATCTCCAGGGCGGCTTTCGTCGGCTTCACCAGGAAGCGGTCGTCATAGAGGCCGCCGAGGATCCGCCCGCGGTGGTAGAGGATGTATTCCCCCATCATTGCCCGCCAGGTGATGCCCTCCACCCCGGAGAGCTGTTCCAGAATGAAATCCAGGTATTCTCTGCTCGACGCCATGGCGATCCCTCCGATCCGGCGAAGCTCATTTGCGGAGCTCCCAGTACAGGTACAGCGGTATTTTCTGCAGCCAGGCCATGGCCGTGGAGATCTTCGCCTGCTCGTCCGTGGCCCGCGGCTCGTTCAGGTCCGCGATGATGAAGCCGGCGCGGAGGAAGCCCTTGACATAATCCTCCATGGTCCGGTGCCGCCAGATCACCGGGATGGTGCCGCCCCAGAGCGGCGCTTCCCACTCTTTCGGCTCGAAGTAGTTCATCACCACAACCTGCCGGTCAAGCCCCTCGCCCTGCCGCCCGATGCCGACGTCATGGTTCCCGTCGAAGCAGGGATGCAGCACGCTGGCGAACAGCCGCCCGCCCGGCTTCAGCACGCGGTACGCCTCGCGCAGCGTGCCGTCGAAGTCCTCGCAGTCCATCAGCATCATGGAGCACAGCACGATGTCGAACTGCGCGGAGGCAATGTCGAACAGGTCGCTGCTGTTGCGGACAAGGTGCTCAATAGCCAGCTGCTCCTTCTCGGCCAGGGCGGCGGCGTACTCGATGGCCCGGCGAGAGCAGTCCACGGCGGTCAGCTGTGCGCCGCGCCGGGTCAGCTCCCGGGCATAGCCGCCCTCGCCGCAGCCCAGATCGAGGATGCGCTTTCCGCGCACGTCGCCCATCAACCGCAGCATGTTGGGCATGATGAAGCAGTTCCGGGATTCGCCCTTCTGCGCCAGCGCGAACCATTCGTCGCCCATGGCGTTCCACGCAATCGTGGAGCTGTCCTGCTTGATTTCCTTCAAGGCTGCCGCCTCCCTTTCTCACGCCGCCCGGAGCTCCATGGCGCCGCCGCGCAGCCAGCCGCCGTCCTTCGTCCGTTTCGTGGCCGGCGTGATCGCCCTGACTGCGTGATGCTCATGCGTCGTTCTCTCTCCAGCCGGGCATGGTGCCGAAGAAGAAGGCGCTCACTTCCTCCGGCGCGTATTGGGTGTGCTTTGTCCACCAGCGGACGGTCTCGCAGAAGCTGCAGACCAGGTGGTTCAGCAGATAATCATCCGGCACGCCGGTGCCGGACGGGATGGAAGGAGCGAACAGCTCCGCCAGCTTCTCCCGGAAAAAGCTCATGAACACCGCGCCGCTCTCGCCGGAAAGAATCCCGTTCAGGGCGTCGAGATGCTCCTGCAGATGGCAGAGTATGTGCGTAATCCTGGCCCTTGTGCCGTGGTCGTGCGAGAAATCGTGGGCGCTCTCCCGATCCAGCTCCGCCGAAAACACATGGTCGAAGATGTCCGCACACAGCGACTTCAGCAGGGCATCCTTCGTATCGAAATGGCTGTAAAAGGTTGTCCGGCCAATGTCCGCCCGGTCAATGATCTGCTGGACGGTGATCCGGTCGCAGCGTTCCTCCCTGAGCAATGCCGTGAATGCCCGGAAAATGGCTTCCCGGGTTTTGCGCTGCCTGCGATCCATGACGCCCTCCTGAACAGTTTCGCTTTTTTGTTCCGTAACGAATGAATCGGACAATCTGCTTCTTGAAGGCAGAAGGCCGGCGGGTGTATGATCCTGCTGAACATGGTGTTCGGTATCGTGGATATTATACCTGCGCGCCGAAGGCATGTCAAGGAGGATGAATGCCTTTCCATCCAAAAGACCGTGCGCAGGGCACGGCCTTTTGGGTGTCGATGGATTTGGAGAAGCGGCCCGGAAATGCCGTCAGCAGCCCTTCCGGCCGCTCCGGTGGTCTTCCAGGGAGCAGGCGTTTGGCGTGCCGTATTCGATCAGGCCCGCGTCCGCCGGGTCAATGGAAACCCGCCCGTCCTCGAACACGAAGGCCGGGATGCCGACGTCCCCGATCACCTTCATGCGGTCGAAAGCGGGATCGGTGTCCCGCAGGCGCATGAAGGCGCTCAGGCTGCGGATGTTCTCGCCGATGTTGATGTATTCAAACTCGTCCTCCCGTCCCGCGATCTGCTCGTGGATGTAATCGCAGTAAGGGCAGGTGGGCATTCCGTAGATTCTGATCATGGGCGGTTCCTCCCTTTCGCCGGTGGTGATTCCGGAAGCCGGATTGCGGATGCACAGCCTGCTTCCGGCTTCTGCTTGTCACAAGCATACCACATTCACCGCGGATTTGCCACCCGCAGCAGCGGCTCTTTTTCGCAGGCCACGGACGATTTGTGCAAGGCAGCATGCTCCACGGATGATCTGTGTGCGTCAAAACAGCGCAGCAGCCGCTCCTCTGCTGATGAAGCGAAGCCGTTTGCCCTCTCCGCAGCCGGACGCAGGGCAGGGGAGGCGTTCAGAAGGCGGCGGCCGGCTCCATGATGTCCCAGAGATCGTCGAGCCTTGCCGTGGCCAGGGCTATCACGCGGTCGGCGCCGCCGTAATACATGCGAATGGCATCGCCCTCCGCCAGCGCGCCGCAGCTGAACACGACATTGGGATAGAAGCCCTCTGTCTCGTAGGGGGCTTCCGGGGCGAGCACGGGCTCCCGGCTCACGGCGAGCACCCGCGACGGGTCGGCGATGTCCAGCAGGGCCGCGCCCATGCTGTAGCGGTTGTCCACAGGGCTTGCGCCGTGATATAGAATCAGCCAGCCCCGATCGGTGCACAGGGGAGGCGCGCCGCCGCCGCTCCGTCCCCGGCTCCACGGGAGATCCGGCAGCGCCAAAGGGGCGAATTCGCCCCAGTGGAGCAGGTCCTCCGACGCGGCCAGCCAGATGCGGGCCTGCCCGATCTGCCGGGGCACAGGGCGGATCAGGGCGCGGTATTTCCCGGCGATCTTCTCCGGGAAGATGCACACATCCCGGTTCTCGGTCACGAAGATCACGCCGCGCTTGCGGACGCTCCGGAAGTCCGCGGTCTCCGCCAGCGCGGTGGTGATGCCGAAGGGGGACACGGCGGTGTAGTTGATCAGGAAGGTGTCCCTGATCCGCGTGATCCGGGCGTCCTCGGTGCCAAAGGCCTCCAGCGGCTGATCCGGCAGGAGAAAGGGCTGATCCTCTACGGTGAAGCGGATTCCGTCCCGGCTGCGGGCCAGGCGCAGGTGCGACATGCTGGTCAGGAAGGCATAGCTGCCCGTTTCCCGGTCGAAAACCTTGCGCGGGTCGGAGAAGTCCCAGCGCGGATCGTCCAGCCGCAGCGCCCGAACCGCCACACGGTCCTCCTCCAGGATGGGGACGTGCAGGAAGCCGGCGGGCGCGGCCGGCGGCTTTTCCGCCACGCGCAGGAGCAGCAGCGTCTCCTCCCCGCAGCGGCAGACGCCGGCATTGAACACACAGGTGACCTGGAAGCCGGGCAGCCACGGGCGGACCTGCTCCGGCGTGATCAGCGGATTGGCCGCCGCGCGGACAAAGGGTGCTTTGTTCATTGCATCAGCTCTCCAAAGGGCGGTTCGATGACGATGCGGCCTTCGGCAACGTCGCCCAGACCGCTGTAGAGGTCGGCCATGCCGTCCGGACGCAGGACAATGCCGGAGGTGAAGGCGCAGTCCGCGAGGTAGGGCAGCATGCACGGGGTGGGCGGATAGCTGGCCTTCTCGCCGATCATCTGCATGCCGCTGACGGAGAAGGTCTCCGGGTCAAAGATGAACGAGATGTTGACATAGACGTGCTGCACGCATCCGCCGGCTTCCTCCCGGAAGCAGCGGTGGCCGATGACGCCGATGCGCCCGTCGCGCAGCAGGCAGCACTGGTTGCAGCCGCCCCATTCGCCCTCGGCGAACAGCCCCTCGATGATCCTGGCCCCGGTGACCACATTTTCGTCCAGCTCGTCCACGCTGTCGATCACCGCAAAGCCCACAACGGCCTCGCTGCCGTAGCGGTCGACGATTTCCGGGCTGCGGGGGCGGCTGAACACGCCGACGCGGCCGTCCTGCAGCTGCACCAGGCGGATGTCCTTCATGTTCGCGGGGCCGCAGGTAAAGTGATCCAGGAATTTCAGGTCGCGGCCCCGGTAGAAGTACCCGTACAGGGTGTCGATCTGGCCGCGGCGCTTCCGGACATGGGTGCCGCCGAGGATGAGCTCGCCGCCGATCAGGGCCACATGCGGATCCTCCAGCGGATAGATCACGGCGCCGGGCACCGGGGCGAAGTGATCCGGGCCGGTCTCTTCAAACAGGACGGTGACCGAGTTGGCGTAGTCCTCGCGGCGCTCCACGCGGCCGAACAGGTACCGCCGGCCCTGCCACAGGAAGGGGACGGAGCAGTTGTAGACGTCATAGCCCTCCATCCCGTCAAAGCGCAGCAGGGCTCCGCCGCGGTCCTTCCGGGCGGCGCGGTACAGGGCTCTCAGTTCTCTTGTGTTCATGATGCGCATCCCTTCTTATTCGACGATGCCCGTGCGCTCAATGCTCTCGGTGAAGTTCTTCTGCGTGAAGAGGTAGATGACCAGCATGGGGAGGACGAAGATCAGCGCCGCCGCCATCTTCACGGCCATGATCGTCATGGAGTAGTCGTTCTCCGGCAGCTTGATCGCGTTCAGGGCGGTGGCCAGGGTACCGATGCGGGTGTAGAACAGGCCGGTCAGGTAGGTCTCGTTCCAGTGCCAGACCATGGAGAACAGGAAAACGGTGATCTTCGCGGGCTTGGCCAGGGGCAGCATGACCTTCACGAACACCTTGTAGGTGGAGGCGCCGTCGATGTAGGCAGCCTCCTCCAGCTGGGCCGGCAGCTTTTTGAAAAACTGCATATAGATGATGATGAACAGGCTGCCCTTGAGGCCGGTGCCGAAAAGGGCGGGCAGGATGAAGGACATGGGACTGTTGATGACGCCCAGGGCCCGGAATACCCAGGTCAGCGGCATGAACACCGTCTGCGGCGGCACGATATAGCTCATCAAAAGGAGCACGAACAGCAGCCGCTTGCACGGGAAGTTCAGCCGGGCGAAGGCGTAGCCCGCGATTGCGCAGGTGTAGACCTGGATGAGCGCCGGCAGGAATGTGGTCAGGAGGGAGACGAACAGGTTGGAGCGCATCAGGTTGTCCCAGAGGCTCCGGTCGTCCAGAAACACCGGCCAGACGTTCATCGCGTCGAAGGCGTACCGGACGCTGGTCAGCGTGGGCTGGCGCGGGATCCATTTGGCGGTGGTGTCGGTGATGTCGGTGGCGCTCTTGAAGGACATGGACACCATGTACAGCACCGGCTCCAGATAGAGCAGGGCGAAGGCCGTCAGGATGATGTAGAGCGGCAGCTTGCGCAGGACGGTCATCCATGCCGACTGCGGGCCGAGGGACTCGCGGGAGAGACGCAGCGAGGGGAACGGCAGCTTCTTCATGCGCGCTTCTCCTTTCTGTTCACGGCCAGCCCCAGGGACTTCCGGAAGATCAGGATCACCACCAGCAGCACCAGCAGAATCACCAGGAAGTACAGCCACGCGATGGCGCTGGCATAGCCATAGCCGGTGGAGATGTTGATGGAGTGGTGGGTGATCACCTCCAGGATCGGGTTGAAGGAGGCGGTGAACTGGTCCACAATCGTGTAGATGACGCAGATGAACAGGAAGGGCATCAGCCCGGGCAGCGTGATGGTCCACAGGATCTCCCACTGGCCGGCTCCGTCGATGCGCGCCGCCTCATAGGTGCTGGGGTTGATGGACTGCATGCCGGCGATGAGCAGCAGCATCTGCACGCCGGAATACCAGAGGATCACCAGGAAGTTGTCCAGCACCACCTGCAGCGTCTCGCCCAGGGTGCCGCCGATGCCCGCCACCAGCGCCGCGGCCGTGCCGGACTGCAGCGCGTCGATGGAGCCCTGGCCCTGGCTGGTCAATGTGGCAATCAGGTTGCCGCAGGTCAGCATCACCGGCAGGAAGAACACAGCCCGGTAGAAGGAGCGCCCCTTGAACTTGCTGTTCAGCATCAGCGCCATGATCAGCGCGAACACGACGATCAGCGGCACGATCAGCAGGGACTGCTGGAAGGTCTGCATCAGCTTGTTCGGGATTTCCGCGTCCTCATACAGCGCCCGGCGGAAGTTGGCGAAGCCCAGAAAGGACATCTCCAGGTGGTCGGTGACGAAGTTCACCTTGTTGAGCGCCATATACAGGCAGTACAGCAGCGGAAACGCCGTGAACACCCCGAAGCCGATGATCCAGGGCAGAATGAAGGAAAAACCAACCAGCTTCTGCTTTTTCTCATAGCTCCACTTTCCCCGCATGCCGGTCTCATCTCCTTTCCAGCAGCCGGAAGCTCCGCGCGGCGACGGCCTCGCCGTTCAGGAGGTATTCCCGGTCTGTGTTATTCACGAGCACCTGCACGCCATTGCCGTAGCCCGTCAGGGTCACGCCGGGCGCCAGGGTCTCATAGGCCACGATCGCCTGCCCGCGGGTCGCCGCCAGGTAGGGCACCAGCTCCTGCCAGACGCGCAGCACATCCTCCCGCCACAGCGCAAAGGCGGTGGAATAGTAGGCCGCCGTGTCGGCGTAGGCGAGCTTTTCCGTGCCCTCCCAGCTCAGCGTGAAGGAGACGCTGCCGCCCAGCGCCACCGCCTGCAGGAGCTGGCTGCGCTGCTCATAGAAGTCCATATAGTCCCCGCACAGGTATTCGACCAGCCCGTGCAGCGCCAGCGGATAGAAGGGAACCTGCTCATCCAGCATGGTCAGCCAGCTGGAGCCCGGCATCTCCGTCAGCGTTGCGCCGCTCACCAGGGCGTAGGCGCTGCCCGAGGCCAGACGCAGGGAGCCGAAATCCTGCGCCATGCGCTGAAGAAGCGCCCGCTGGGCCTCGCAGACATCCCGGCGGCTCATGGCGCTGTCCGCCGCGTAGTCGGTCATTGCCAGCGCGCCCACGCCCTCCTCCTGCAATCCGGCGATCCCGAGGGAGCGGTATTCGGAGAGGCTCCGCTCATAGCCGGACGCCATGAAGGCGCTGTTCGCGAAGGCGCCGTCGAAGAGGGGATAGCCCTGAATGTTGTGCACGGTGTCGCCGCCGATGGACAGCCCCTGTGTCCGCTGAATGCGCAGATGGTTGTCCCGCAGGTAGATTCGGGCGCCGAGGGACGCCGCCTTCTCCGTCAGCGCCCGGAGGCCGCCGCTGCCGCCCAGCTCGCCGGCCGGCGGAAAGCGGTCGGGATACTCCACGGATTCGCCGCGCTTCGCCCAGCCGGAATAGGTCACGTCCATGGCGCCCGCGCCGTTTTCGTGGAACCAGGCGAGGATGTCGCCGGCCTGGCGGAAAGTGGTCATGGGGATGAAGGCGTCGCCCAGCATGCCGCTTTCCCTGTCGCCGCCGATCAGGTTCAGCTGCAGCGCGGGGGTGCCGTCCTGCGGCAGCGGCGTGAGGCCGGCCGTGGCGCGCAGGTATTCCCGGTACTGGCCGGCCATCTCCACATAGGAGCCGGTGCCGAAGCGGTACAGCACCTGCCGGGGCTCGGACACCGCGAAGGAGGTGTAGCGCAGGTAGCCGTCGCCGGTGGAGGAGTTGGTGATGACCTTGTATTTCGCGCGGTAGGTGTAGCGGACGCCGACCGTGTTGAAGCCGGTCTGCACGCCGGCGCGGGAAGCGACGATGTCCGCCTGGGTTTCGCCCGCGTCCAGAATGGCCAGCAGGGTGTTCCCCTCGCGGATCACGCCGTAGGCGGGGAAGGCGACCCGCGTCTTGTTCATTTCGGCGCGCAGCGTGCTGTCATAGCCGTTGCTGAGCGAGAGATCCGGCCCGTAGACCGAGGCCACGTACTGGCTGTTCACATACTTCTTCGAGGAGAAGTCGATCAGCGCGCCGTTGCCGTCGGGCACCAGCAGCGCGCCCTGCAGGCCCATATCGCTGCGGGTGGCGCCGAAATTCGGGAACAGGTAGAACTCCGCCATCACGCAGGAAGCGTCCTTGTCCAGGGAGACGCGGCCGGAGGAGGAGGTCTTGTAGACCTCGCCGGGATCGGTGACCAGCCCGGCCGGCACGGAGACCCGCAGGCTGCTGCCGTCCAGACAGGCCTCGTAGGCGAAGGTCAGACGGTGCACCTGCAGGTCGAAGAAGACCCGCACGCCCTTTTCCAGCTGATAGACCGTGACGGCGGCCTCCTCGGTCAGCGTGTTGGAGTATTTCGTATTGGCGGCGGAGGCCTCCTGAACATAGGTGAACATGATCGGCGCGCGCAGATTGTTCATCCACAGCTTGTTGCTCTTTTCGAGGGCCATCTCCTCCTCGGTGGGAGCGGACCGCCAGACGTAGCCGGTTTCCCGGTTCACCACCTGGAGATTGCCGTCGTCAAAGTTCACCCACAGCTGCAGCGCGTCGTTCTCGTCCACCAGCTGCAGGCCCTCGCCCTGCAGGGCGGTCAGCGCCTCGTTGGGGACCGTGCCCTCGTCCGCCTGGTACAGGTTGATGTCCACGTTGCGGCCGCGGTTGAGGAAGCGGATGCCCAGCACGATTCCCGCCACCGCCGCCAGCACCGCCACGGTCAGCAGCACCTTCAACAGCTTCTTCTTAAACATAGCCAAGCAGCTCCCTAAAGAATTCGTTGATGAAGTTCCAGCCCTGAATCAGGATGCCGGACACGGCCAGCACGGCCACGACGATCATGGCCGCCACAAACAGCACCCAGAGGATGTTCTTCACGGTCTCGCCGATGCCGTAGCCATGGATTTCCTTGACCTGCACAAACAGGAGCACCGCGGTCCACAGGAAGATCAGCACCTGGGTCAGGTGGTAGATGCTGCCCTCGGCCAGCGTGAGGACGTTGCTGAGCAGCGCCAGGGGCAGGCTCAGCACGATCAGGGGCATCAGGGCATAGACGGTGCCGATGATGATGCCCTTCAGCGTGCCCTGTCCCTTGGTGATCGCGCCGACGAGGTAATTGCCCATGATCCACAGGATGACCGGCGCCACGTACAGCAGCAGGAAGGACACAACGCTCAGCCCGCGCAGACCCTCCATGTCGAACACAAAGCTCGTCGCCGCGCGGGAGGTCACCATGAGGACCAGGAAGGACAGGTAGACGATGGCGGCGGAAAGCAGGCTGCCCTTGCCGCGGCGGGTCGCCTCATAGTAGGTGTCCACCGGGTGGCGCAGCACCTTGGGCGCATAGCGCAGCTGCTCCCAAAGGCGGCCCAGGGCGGGGAAGCGCCTGAACAGGGTCTCGGCCGCAATGCGGCCCAGGGCCTGCAAGCCCCGCTTCCCAAGGACGATGAGGTCGATCCTGAAGAGCTTTTTCAGCAGCGCAAGCACCAGCCACACCGCGACGAGGATCAGGATCACGCGGGCGGCGTTCTTCTGCACGAGCTCGGCGCGGTATTTCCACATCGCGTCGGAGTAGTACTCCTGGTTTTCCGCGAGCACCATCCGCTCCATGGAGGTGCGCCAGTCGCCCTCCATGTAGGCGATGCGGCCCAGACCCAGGTTCGCCCAGTAGTAGCTGCTGTTGGCCTTGAGGATGCCGCGCCAGGTCTCCTCCTGCTCCGCGTAGCGGCCGTCGTTATACAGGGAGACCGCCTGCAGGATGTTCGAGGTCAGGGTGGTGGGGGAGAACACATGGATGCCGTTGCAGGCCCGGTCGAGCACCAGCAGCCGCCCGTCCGGCAAGACCGCGATCGCGGCGGGATCGGTGAAGAAGCCGACCCGGCGGTCGTTGCCCGCCAGCTTCTCGCCGAACATCAGCAGCGGCTTGCCGTTCGCGTCGTAGAGGATGACCGCGCCGTTGGCGGCGTCGACGCTGTAGATCAGCCCGTCCTCGCCCACGAACAGCGAGGAGACGGCGGACACGGTTTCCGTCCGCCGGTCCACGACCACCAGCGTCTCCACATTCGCGAACAGGTTGTCGCCGTTGGCGTTGAACTTCTTGATCTGCAGGCTCTTGAGGTTGCTGGTGGCCGTGTAGATAAAGCCGTTGCGGCTCACGCACATGCCCGTGATGGAGGGCGCCACCGCGTTGGAATTGGTCTCGATCTGCTCGTCGGTGTACACCAGCCGCTTGATCCGCTCGCCCAGGCTGAGCTGGGTGGCGTTGCGGCCGAAGTAGCCCTGAAAGCGGCCCTGCGGGTTCATGACCATCAGACCCTCGTTGCTGCCCTTGAGCAGGGCGTAGATGCAGCCGCGGTCATCGACCATGACCTTCATCGGGGTGAACATCATGCCGGTGAGGCGCACATCCTCCGGGGCGGAGAGCGTGGCGCGCAGGCTGCCGTCCTCATTGAAGACGACGATCGTGGAATGGCCCGTGTCGGCCACATACACCGTGCCGTCGTGGTCGACGAACACGCCCTCGGGCCCCTTGAGCACATCCGCGCCGTATTCCCGCAGCAGCGTGCCTTCCGGCGTGATCTGCACCACGCGGTTGTTCCCGCGGTCGGCAATCAGCAGCGTGCCGTCCGCCTTCAGGCTCAGATCGGAGGGCGCGTTCAGGCCGGGAATCTGCTCGCCGTCCGGCCCGTAGAGGTACTGCCCCACGATGCCCACGGGCTCATAGGGCGTCTGCATATAGAAAGGCCGTCCGTCCGTCGTATACGCATAGGAACGGTAGAGCGGCGTGTCTGCCTGCGCTGCGCACATCCCCGTCGCGAGAAGGAGGAGCAGTGCAAGCAGCCGTACGAGTCTCTTTGTCATACCGGCACACTCCTTTCCCGCTTACTTGATGCCGGAGGTCACCATGGTCTCGATCATGGATTTCTGCAGCACGGCGAAGATGATGAAATTGGGCAGCAGCATCAGCAGGCCCGCGGCGGCTGTGGCGCCCTTGCGGGCCACGGAGGAGGCCGTGAGGCCGGAGGTCAGGGAGTTGATGAAGTAGGGGAGGGCCTTCATGGATTCGCTGACGGTGTAGAGATTGGAGGTGGTGATGTCGCCCCAGACGTTCTGGAAGGCGATGATGAGCACCGCGCCAACCGCCGGCAGCACCGCCGGGGTGATGATGCTCCAGAGGATGCGGATCTCGTTGGCGCCGTCGATCTTGGCGGCCTCGCACAGGGAATCGGGCACCTGATCCATGAACTGCTTGATCAGGAACACGCCCATGGGCAGCGCCAGATGCGGCAGGATGTGCGCCCAGAAGGTGTCGATGATGTGCAGCTCGTTCACGATCAGGTAGCGGGTGATCACCACCGCCTCGGGGGAGAACATGAGGGCGATCGTGATCAGGTCGAACAGGGCGCGCTGCCCCGGGAAGCGCAGCTTGGAGAAGGCGTAGGCGCAGCACAGGGAGAACACGATCGTCAGGGCGGTGGTGGTCAGGGTGACGGTGACGCTGTTGAACAGGTAGCGCGAGAAGGGCACGGTGGAGACATCCGTGGCGTACATGAAGTCCGTGAAGTTCTGCATGGTGGGGTTGCGCACGAAGAACTGCGGCGGATAGACAAACAGCTCCTCCAGCGGCTTGAACGCATTGCAGATCACGTAGACGATGGGCAGCAGCGACACCAGCGCCACCGCGGTCAGGAGGATCAGGATGATGACGGTGCTCAGCCGGGTGTGCCGCAGGCTGTACAGCATATGGCGGAAGCCCAGATGGAGCTTGCGCCGGAGGGGAATCTTCGCCTGCATCTCACTCGCCCTCCTTTGTGCCCAGGAAGCGGAAGCAGACTCTGGACAGAATGTAGGTCACGACCAGCAGCATGAAGGACAGGGAGGTCGCGTAGCCCAGGTCGAAGCGGGCGAAGCCGTAATCCTCGATGTGGCTCTGGATCAGCTGGCCGGCGTAGTTTGGCGTGGGATTCTGCCCGGAGAGCTGCACGCCGATGGAGCCGGATTTGAGCGCGTTGACAATGGCCATCACCGCGGAGAAGAGCATCTGCGGCTTCATGGAGGGGATCGTGATGTAGAACAGCTCCAGCAGCGGGCTCTGGATGCCGTCGATCTTGCCGGCCTCGTAGAGCTGCTCGTCCACGTTCTGCATGCCCGCGAACAGCGAGAGGAAGCCCACGCCCATGCTGGACCACAGCGTGACCATCATCATGATGGGCAGCAGCCAGTTCTTGTCCTGCGTCCAGGCGACCGGCGTGTTGATGAAGCCCAGGTTCAGCAGGATGTCGTTCAGGTAGCCCAGGCGGTCGGAGGAGAAGAACACCTGCCACACCACGCTGATGAGCACGCCGCCGGCGATGGAAGGCGCGTAGATCGCCATGATGTAGGGCTTCTTCAGCTTCTTGGGGGCCTTGTTGATCATCCAGGCCAGGCCGAACTGCAGCGCGTAGCCCACCGGGCCCACGACCACGGCGAACAGCAGGGTGTTCGGGATGACGTATTTCATCAGGACGACGTCCTTGGTCAGCATCTTGGTGAAATTGTCCAGCCCCGTGAACACCGGCGGCTGAATGGAGTCATAGGAGGTGAAGGACAGCACCGTGGCGGACAGGACGGGCCCGACGATGAAGATGCAGAAGCAGATCATGAAGGGGGCGATCAGCACATAGGCAATCCAGCTCTCTTTCATCTGCTTCCAGGTTTCCCGGGCTTTGGCGCCCCGCGGGAGGCGTTCCGGTTTCTGCACGGTCATTCCTCCTTCCCGGCAGGACGGCCAATCTGCATCAGCGACATGGGAATCAGGGGCTTCCCCGCCTCGTCGATGTAGCCCATTTCCTGCTGCTTGATGCCGATCTCCAGCGTGATGTCCTCCACCGCGGTCTCGATCTCCTCGCGGTAATTGCCCTTGTCCACGACGATCCGCGTCCAGGCGTTCCACAGCTCGCGGCTGGTCATGTAGGAGCCGCCGGGCACCATGGGCAGCTGCTTGTACCAGGACATCTGCTCCAGCAGCACCCGCTTCGTGTCCTCGGGCCAGTTCTGCATGCCGACCACATCGCGGTTCGCGGAGAACCAGCGGAAGGCCTCGCCGTAATTGTTCTCCATGCTCTCGGCGAAGAGATACTGCGTATCGGTGGAGAGCCACCACCGCATGAATTCCCAGGCGCGGCTCTGGCGCTCCTCATTGGTCTTGAACATCACCGCGGAGGTCTGGGAGCCGGCCTGCCAGCGCTGCAGCACGCCGTCCTCCGCATAGGTGCCGGGCACCGGCGCGATGGCCCAGTCGCCGGAGATGTCCGGCGCGGCCATGTCGAACTGGATGTACTGGTCGATGTCCGCGATGCCCATGGGCACGTCACCGATGCGGAAATGCTGATAGAAGCTGCTCATCTGCGGCTGCAGGCCGTATTTGACATACAGCTCGGTCCATTGCCGGTAGGCGGCGTAGCCCTTCGGATTCGTGAAGGCCAGGCCCAGGCCGTCCGGCGTGTACACGTCCACGTCATTCTGGAAGAAGAAGGTCAGGTAGTCGCCGTAGGGATAGTAGAAGGCGTAATTCTGCTGCAGCAGCGTGGAGAGCACATGGGTCGCGTCCTCCCAGGTGACGGGCACCGCCAGCCCGAGGGCCTCCGTCACATCCGTGCGGTAGAAGAGCACCTTCACGCGGATCTCCTCCGCGATGCCGTACTCCGCCCCGCTGAAGTAGTTCGGGATGCGGCTGCCCGGCGGCAGGGGAGCCACCAGCTCCTCAAAGCCGTCCAGGCTGCTCAGGTCGACCAGCGCGCCGCGGATGCCGAACTCAAAGGGCAGGGCGATGTCCACGCCGGTGACCACGTCGGGCTGCTCGCCGGCCGCCTTGGCCAGGATCAGCAGCTGCGTGCCGGGCGGGCAGTAGCTCACCTTCACAGGGATGCCGGTCTGCGGCGTAAAGTACTCGTCGGCCAGCAGCTGCATCATGTCCACATAGTCCCGGTTGCGCTGCACCCAGACGGTGACGGTCTCGCCGCCGCTGCCCAGCTTCGTGTCGTCACGGGAGAAGAAGGAGCTGACGAAGTTGCTGAAATCGTACTGCAGATTCTGGAAGAAGCCGGTCCTGCCGTCGGGAATCTGCGCCGCGTCCCCGGCCAGGGTGATGCGGTTGAGCGCCAGCGGCTGCGACATCATGCTGTCCTCCCAGTTGGACAGCGTCGTGTAGATGCTGGAGAGGGCGTCGCTGCGCTTGGCGATGCGGTTGTGATCCTCCGCGATGCGGTACAGGTCGGTGATCGCCGCGTCGAAGGTGCCCAGGCTGCCCTCCGTGTGGAGCACGCCCTGCAGGCCGTCGCGGATCGCCTCCAGCTCGGCGGCCATGCGCGTCAGATCCTCCGCGATGGTGGGGATGTACCGCTCGAGCTTCCAGATGCGGTACACATCGCTGTCCGAGCCGATGATCTCCGTCACGTAGAGATCCAGCGCCTTCATCTCATCGACCACCGCGCCCAGCCGCCGCCACCACTGGGCATAGGGCGCACTGGTGACGGTCAGGCGCAGGGTGTGGACGCCCCTGGTCAGGTATACCTTCTGCGCCTCCTCGCCGCCCGGCACCAGCAGGCTCCAGCCGGACACGAAGGGGAAGCCCATGGTCTCCCACTCGGCAAAGGGAACCTCCCCGTCGATGGTGAGCGTGCGGAAGGAGGTCAGGGGCATGTTGTAGTTCTGCGTATAGTGGAAGCCCAGGGTATACAGCCCGTCCTCCGGCACTTCCACAGTCCATTCCAGATAGTCGTGGCCCGTGTTCCAGGAGGAGCCGCCGATCGCGTTGAGCATCTTCCTGCCGGGCTCGGCGGGGGTGACGCCGGGGTTCGAGAAGGTCAGGTTCTGGATGCTCTTGGACGAGCGGAGAGACAGCTGCTCGGCTTCCAGGGAGACCACCGCGGAGGCCGCCGGCGCTTCCGCGTGGGCGGCGGAATAGGCGGCGTAGTCCGGCGGCGTGACCGGAGCGCGCAGGGTGATCCCCAGAAGGGCCAGGCTGCCCTTGACGCCGGTCAGCGTCAGCGTGTTCTCGCCCTTCTCCAGCAGGAAAAGCAGGGGCCGCGCATCCAGGGCGCTGCGCTCCATGAGCAGGATCTCCCGCCCGGTCATGACGCCCTCCTGATGCGGGCGGATCTCATTGCCGTATTCGTTCCGCCGGAAGGGATACGCCGCGTCCCGGAATTCCTTGGGGAACAGATAAGCGCCGCTCTCGCGGAAGGGCAGCGCGCCGTTGACCATGAGGCCGCGCTCAATCTGTCCGCTGCTGCTGTCCAGCTGGGCATAGCGGACCGAAACCCAATATAGCGCCCGTTCCGGCACCGTGACGAAAAAGGTGACGCTGCCCAGCCCGGTGCGCCAGCACAGCGCGTCCCCGCCGTCCACGCTCTCCCTTGTGAGGCCGACATCCTCGGCCTCATAGCGGTCCAGCGGTACGGTCACATCCCCGCCGGCGCAGGGCACATCCGCCCACGCCGTCAGGGCCTCCGCGTAGGAGGGCTCCTCGCCCGCTGCCGGCAGGCAGGCGACCAGCGCCAGCAGCAGCACGATCCATCCTGTCAATCTGCGCATGGTAGCCTCTTTCCTCACTTGATTCGCTCCGAGGTGTTCACGTTGAAGAACAGGAACATGCTCATGTCGGCTGCAATCCACAGCCGCGTTCCCGCCGGATAGCGGTCCCGGACCGAGCCCCGCACGATCACGGGCGGCACGAGGGCGTCCGTGTGGTCATAGCGCAGGTGGAGGAAGCGGTCTGCGCCCACCAGCTCGGAGAGCTCCAGCGTCCCCGCGAAGTGGTTGTCCGGCCGCGGCTCGCCCTCCACGATCGGGCGGACCGACATGTATTCCGGCCGGATGCCGCCGACCAGGTCATGCCCCTCGTAGATTTCCAGCCCGGGCGTGATCTTCTCGGCGGGCACGGCGATGGAGAACACCTTCGTCGAGAAGGCCCAGGCGCCGTCCCGCTTTTCCAGGCGGCCGGGGATGAAGTTCATGGGCGGCGTGCCGATGAAACCGGCCACATAGCGGTTGGCAGGCTCGTTGTAGATTTCCTCCGGGGTGCCCACCTGCTGCATGATGCCGCCGTTCATGACCACAATCCGGTCACCCATGGTCATGGCCTCGGTCTGGTCGTGCGTGACGTATACGGTCGTCGTGCCCAGCTCGCGGTGCAGGCGGATGATCTCCGAGCGCATCTGCACGCGCATCTTGGCGTCCAGGTTGCTCAGCGGCTCATCCATCAGGAAGACCGACGGATCCCGGACGATGGCGCGGCCCAGAGCGACGCGCTGGCGCTGGCCGCCGGAGACGTCCTTCGGCAGGCGCTCCAGCAGGTGGTCGATCTCCAGCTTCCGCGCCTTCTGGTTGACCAGCTCGTTGATCTTGTATTTCTCCATCTTCCGCAGCCGCAGCCCGAAGGCCATGTTCTCGAACAGCGAAAGATTCGGATACAGCGCGTAGTTCTGGAACACCATGGCGATGTTCCGCTGGCGGGGAGAGAGCTTGTTGACCACCTTCCCGTCGATCAGGATCTCGCCCCGGGTGATGCTCTCCAGGCCCGCGATCATGCGCAGCGTGGTGGTCTTGCCGCAGCCGGAGGCACCGACAAAGACCATGAATTCCCCGTCGCCGATGTCCAGGTTGAAATCCTGCACGGCCGGCGCGACCGTTTTGGCCCCGGGGTAGATTTTCCATACATGCCGAAGTGATACCTTGTCCATGTGATCCTCACCCTGCTTCGTTGTTCGTTTGGGGCAGCCCGCCGGGAGAGGGCCCCCGGCACGGCTGACAGAAAAAAGGGCAGGAGAGCTTTGCTGACGGCCCTCCCGCCCTGTGTTCATTCCTTATTCGGGAAAGACCACGGTGTTGTTGGCGTTGACGAAGTTGTCGTACTCCTTCAGCGCATCCACGAGGCTCGCTTCGCCGCGGGCGACCTTGCGGGTGGCTTCGAGGAGGTTGAACTGATCCGCGTACAGGGTGTACGGGGTCTGCATGGAGGCATACAGGCCGTTGTACAGCTTGGCGAAGGCGTCGTTCAGCTCATACTCGGTGGTGAAGGGCGGCAGGCCGAAGGTGAAGCCCGTGGTGTCCTCGTCATACTTGAAGATGTGCACGGTCTCGCCCTCGTACTCGGCGGAGGCGTTGTTGCGGAACTCCTCGCTGGTCATGGCGGAGAGGTAGGCCCAGGCCAGTTCCTTGTTCTTGGAGCCGGCATAGATCGCGTAGGAGATGGTCTCCATGGGCGCGCCGCCCGCTTCGCCGTTGTCGCCGCTGAAGGCCGGATAGAAGACCTGGTTGAAGGCGGGATCGCCGTTCGCGTCCTTGATCAGCGCCCAGGAGGACACGCCGGGGAAGGTGGCGGCGATGCCGGCCTTCCAGTCGATGTTCCACACGCTGTTGTCCAGGCCGGCCACATTGCGCTCATCCTGGGACAGGGTGTAGGCATAGTCGTTCGCCTGCAGCTCCATGTACTTCTCAATCGCGGTGATCGCGTTGGGATCCTCGGACAGGTTGGAATAGGCCTTGCCCTCGGCGTTGATGCCGTAGCCCTTCACGCCGTAGATCGCGCAGAACATGGTCAGGAAGCGGATGTAGTCGTTCTCGATGACGTTGCGGGCGATGGCGATGCGGGGGTTGGCGGGGTCGGACTTGTTGGTCACGGCCTTGCACATCTCGGTGAACTCGGCCAGCGTCCAGTTCAGCTCGGGATAGTCCACGTTTGCGCTGTCCAGCACGTCGTAGTTGACGAAGATGCCGTAGGGCATGACGTCGAAGGGCAGGGCGTAGAGCTGGCCGTCCACGGTCATGGCGTCCAGCACGCCGGGCACGAAGTTGTTCACGAAGGAGGCGTCATTCTCCATGTAGGCGTTCAGCGGCTCCATCAGGCCCTGGTTCAGCAGCTGGGGCAGGAGGATGTCCGGATTGCCGTCGATGAAGAAGATGTCAGGCGCGTCCCCGGCAGCCGCAGCGCCGGCGATGTCGCCCCAGCCCTTGTTGATGACGAAGTTCAGCTTCAGGTTCGGGAACTGTTCCTTCAGGTAGTCGTAGTAGGGATCGCCGGGCTGGTTGCCCCAGATGCCGTAGAGGGACTCACGGCCGGTCTCGTTGGTGCGCACCCAGATCGTCAGCTCACCCTCGACCTCATTGACGGCCAGGGCAGGGACGACCGCGCATGCCAGTATGGCGGCCAGCAGCAGAGCCAGAAGACGCTTGAACATGATTGTACCTCCTCACGATGTGTCGGCAGTCCATTATGTTACCCTTTAGTAAAGTTACTAAAATGGGATACACAGGCTGGAATCTGTCGATCTGCTGGCTATAAGTTACTATTATTTACAATCATTGTCAATAGGCAAGACGAAATTATTTTGATTTTCGGGTTTTTGACAGCAAACAAAATAATAGTAGGTAACAAAAGATAACAAAATATATTCCGCAAGGCCCGCAAACACGGAACAAGGCCGCCTGCCACAGGACTGAAAGCCTGCCGCGGCGCAATTGACAGCGCCTGCTCTCTTTGTTATACTGACTTCAGCAATTCCGTTACCCTGCGCATGAGAGACGGCTGCAAGGCGCCGGCTTTCGGATGGGCTGCCGCGGCGGACGGAGGCGCGCTATGAACAGGAGGATGATCCCGATGACATTCACGCCATCCCACAGCCCCGTGCCCTGCGCACAGCTGCTCGCCGCGCCGAGGACGGTTTCCGGCGGAAGACCCCTTCGCTTTCTGGGCGTGGAGGGCTATGATGTGTACAATATCTCCGTGCCCTTTGCGTGCAGCGGGAAGACCTGGCTGGCCGGCCGGGTGGAGAAGCGGGAGAATGAGCTCTCCATCGTGCGCCTCTTCGAGCAGACGGACGAGGACACCTTCACCGCCGCGCTGCCGGAGATGACCTTCCGCAATCTGCAGGATCCCTTCGTGACCCGCGTCGGCGGGGAGATCATCCTGGGCGGCGTGCAGATTGTGACGCACCCGCTGGATCCCGCGCGCATCATCTCCTGGCAGACGCTCTTCTTCCACGGGCGGACGCTGCCGGAGCTGAAGCTGCTGGCCGTCGGCCCGTCCTGCATGAAGGACATCCGCCTGTGCGAGATGCGCGACGGGCGGATCGCGGTGTTCACGCGGCCGCAGGGGAGGAAGGGCGGCCTCGGGCGGATCGGCTTCACGGTGCTGGAGGGGCTGCGGGACCTCTGCGCGGACACGATCCTGGAGGCGGCCGTCGACCCGAGCTATTTCCTGCCGGAGGAGTGGGGCGGCGTGAACGAGGTGCATCCGCTGGACAACGGCCTGCTGGGCGTCGTGGGGCATATCGCCTTCCGCACGGGCGGGGACCGGCACTATCAGGCGATGGCCTTCACCCTGGACCCGGCCACCGGCGAGCATGACGCCCTGCGGGTGATCGCCTGCCGGGGAGACGTATCGGATACGCCGGCGAACAAGCGGCCGGATCTCATGGATGTGCTGTTCACCGGCGGCATCGTGCGCCGGGGGGACGGCACGGCGACGCTCTACGCCGGTGTGTCCGACTGCGAGAGCTGGCGCGCGGAGATACCGGATCCCTTCGCCAGGTACCTGTGAGCGCGGGCCTGCTCCCTGCGCCGCAGGGAATGATGACAGACAGGATCGGGAGTTGATGATATGCCGCCAGGAAGACATAAATCCGGCAAGACCACCATGCAGGACATCGCTGACCGCCTGGGCATCTCAAAGGTCTCCGTGTCCAAGGCGCTGAGCTGCAAGCCGGGCATCAGCGACGCGCTGCGCAGCCGCATCCTTGCCGCGGCCCGGGAGATGGGCTACGACCGGGCACCGCAGGAGACGGCGCGCCGGTTTGCCTTTGTGGTGTCCAAGAATTTCTTTCTGGAGACGGATGCGTTCTACAGCGAGATGTATTTTCAGTTCGACAGGCTCTGCGGCGAGCAGGGATACAGCACGGCGCTGGTCATCGTCAGCAATGCCGAGCTGGAGCCGCCCAGGCTGCCTGTGCAGCTGCAGATGGAGGAATTCAGCGGCGTGGCGGCGGCCGGGCAGATGCCGGATGATTTCGTGCGCCTGCTGGAAAAGCCCGGGCGGCCGCTGGTGCTGATGGATTTCAACAGCAGCGCCGTGACCGCCTGCGCCCTGCTCACGGAGAACTACTACTGGGGCGCGATGGTCACCCAGCGGCTGGTGGACAGGGGCCACCGGAAGATCGGCTTTGTCGGCCAGCCGGGCGCGACAAAATCCATCACGGACCGCTACCTCGGCTACCAGCGCAGCCTGCTGCTGAACCGGCTGCCCTTCCGGCCGGAATGGGTGCTGGTCAACAACGATACCGCCACCGGCCTGTATACCCCCAGCATCCGGCTGCCGGAGGATCTGCCCACCGCCTTCGTCTGCCACTGCGACATGGCGGCGTATTATCTGCTGGGCACGCTGCGGCAGAACGGGCTGGAATGCCCGCGGGATGTTTCCGTCATCAGCTTTGACAACACCCGCCTCGCGGAGACCTGCCGCCCCGCGCTGACCAGCGTCAGCATCGACACGGGCGTCTTTGCCCGCAAGGCGCTGGAGCTGCTGACCTCCGCGGAAGCGCGGGCTGTGAGCAGGCGGCTCTTCCTGCCCGCGTCCCTGGTGGAGCGGCAGTCCGTGGGGGATGGCCCGGCGAAGGAGTAGACATGAGCATGTGGTGGAAAAAGAGCGTGGTCTATCAGGTGTACCCGCGCTCCTTCTGCGACGCGGACGGCGACGGCATCGGCGACCTGCGCGGCATCATCTCCCGGCTGGACTATATCCGGCGGCTGGGCGTGGACGTGATCTGGCTGAACCCGGTTTATGCGTCCCCGAATGACGACAACGGCTACGACATCAGCGATTACCGCGCGATCATGCCGGAGTTCGGCACGATGGAGGACTTTGACGAGCTGCTGGCGGAGGCGCACCGCCGCGGGCTGCGCATCGTGATGGACCTGGTGGTGAACCACACCCCCGATGAGCATCCTTGGTTCCGGGAGAGCCGGAAAAGCCG
>CAMNHF010000003.1 GCA_946538975.1 uncultured Clostridia bacterium
AGCTCTTCTATTCCACCAGCTCTGCTGGTGGTTTTTTCTCGCCCTTGGCGCACAAAAAGGCGGAGCGGACGCGCTGCGCCCCTCCGCTGTAATTTGTGTCAGACGTTCACGCCGTAGTGCCTGCAGGCTGCCTCCAGGCCGCCCTGGAAGCCGCTGCCGACCGCGTTGAACTTCCACTCGCCGTTGTGCCGGTACAATTCGCCCGCGACCAGCGCCGTCTCAATGGAGAAGTCCTCCTCCAGATCATAGCGGACCAGCTCGGCCCCGGTGGCCTCGTCGACCACGCGGATGAAGGCGTTGCTGACCTGGCCGAAGTTCTGCCGCCGCGCCTCGGCCTCGTAGATCGTGATGACGAACACGACCCGCTCGATGCCGGCGGGGATGGCCTGCAGATCCACGCGAACCTGCTCGTCGTCGCCCTCGCCCGCGCCGGTGCGGTTGTCGCCGCTGTGGATGACGGCGCCGGAGGGATCGGAAACATTGCCGTAGAACACGAAGTTCGCGTCGCTGGGCACCTTGCCGTTCACGCCCAGCAGGAACACGGACGCGTCGAGATCGAAGTCGTCGCCGCCGTCGTAGCGGTTGGTGTCCCAGCCCAGGCCGACGCAGACCTTCCGGAGACCGGGGTTGGATTTCGTCAGGCTGACCTTTTCACCCTTTTTTAGATTCACTGCCATGTGCAATCCCTCCATTTTATTGATTTGTCTGTGCGTTGCCGCATCCGGTGCATCTCAACCATAGCACAGATTGGCGCCTTTTGCAAGAGCGTAAAGCGCAGAGGACACGGATCGGATCCGCTCAGCCCTCCAGCACAAAGGGGGCCAGCGGGAGGCCGTTTTCCCCGAAAAGGTGCACCCTGGCCCAGTCGCACCAGGCATAGCGGGCGGAGACGGGGCGGGGCACGGCGGGGGAGGAAAGCCGCAGCGTGCAGCCCTCGACCCGGCAAGCGGCAGGCTGCCAGCCGCCGTCCGCGCCGGCGACCTCGAAGAGATCGGCCTCGCCGCGGGCGGTCACGGGCGCGGAGAGGGCCACGGTCAGCACGCCGCCGCGGCTTTCCTTGCGGAGGGCCCGCGGGCTTTCCGCGCCGGCCTCCCCGTAGACGACGCTGCGGGCCTGCTCGAACAGGCGCTCGCCGACCACGCGCTTGTTGGTGGGATGGATGTTGTCGAATTCGCCCTCGTCGATCAGGATGACCAGGCCGGTGCCGCGCGTCTCCCGCCAGGCCAGCTCCTGGGCATGGCGCAGGCGGGGCCAGAGCTTGCTGTCCTCGGCGCCGCGGGCGATCCACATCGGCAGCTGCACGAACAGGAAGGGCAGCTCCGGATTGCGGAACAGCTCCCGCCAGCGGTGAATCAGCGCGGTCATCAGCGTTTCGTAATGGGCCGTCTTCCCGGCATCCTCCTCGCCCTGATAGTAGAGGATGCCCGTCAGCGAGGCCGGCACAATCCGCCGCAGCATGGTCTCCGCCAGCCCTGCCGGCCGATAGGGCGAGCCGGGGCCGAAGGGCGGATCCCAGGGGCAGTCGCCCGCGATGGCGATCAGCTCCTCCCAGGGGATGTCCGGGCGATCCCGCTTGACCTCCGCGACACGGCGGTTCCAGGCGTCCATGGCGTCCATGAACACCTTCTCACGCCGCAGATAGGTCTCCATGTCCACGCCGCGGCTGGCCTCGGCGTATTCGCGGGCGTAGCGCTGCCCCTCCGCGGTGGCGAGGAGGGCCTCCTCATCCAGCCAGCAGGTGATGGAGGTGCCGCCCCACCAGCAGTCGATGATGCCCACCGGCACGTCCAGGTGCGCGCGCAGCTTCAGCGCGAAGAAGCAGGCCACGGCGCTCATGTCCATGCCCTGGCCCGCGGTGAACCGCTGCCAGCGCGCGGCGTCGAAATCCCGATCCGCGTCCTCGCCGGGGCGGGCGTGCTTCGGCACATTGAAATAGCGCAGCAGGGGATCGTCCACCGTGCGCGCGGTTTCGGGGCCCTCGTCGGCGTTGCACAGGGCCAGCTCCATATTGCTCTGCCCGCCGGCCAGGTACACCTCGCCCACCGCCACATCCGCCGCGGCGAATTCGGTCTCGCCGTCCGTCAGCAGCAGCGTGCAGCCTGTCTGCGCCGCCAGGGGAGGGAAGTGCAGCACGAAACGGCCTGCCGCCGCGTCCGCCTCCGCCTCGGCCAGCAACGCGCCCCCCGCGGCCAGCAGGCGTCCCTTCACTGGCGCGCCGGCCTCGCCGAAGACGCGAATCTCCTGCCCCCTCGGCAGCACGCAGCCGTCCGTGAACAGGGCGCAGGGCTTCAGCCGGATGTGTTCAGCCATGATGTTCCGCTCCTTCCCGCAGATCGCGCACGCTGTCCCGCTCGACCAGGCGGCCGTCAGTGATGCGCATGCCGGCGTGGTACGGCTCGCTGTTCAGCCGGCGCACCAGCATCTTGACCGCGTTGGCGGCCATCTCGGGCATGTTGACCGAATAGGTGGTCAGCCCGACGCCCTCTTTTGCCGCGGCGCCTTCGAAGTCGTCGAAGCCCGTCACGGAGACGTCCTCCGGCACGCGCAGGCCCGCGCTCCGCAGCCTGTCGATCAGCAGGCGGGCCGCGACGTCGTTGTTGCACACAAAGGCGGTGGGCAGCGGCTCGGGCAGGCGGATGTCGATGCGGACGCCGTTCTCCGCGTCCCGGTCATCGACGACCCAGTCCCCGCGGAGGGGGATGCCGCTTTCCATCAGCGCCTTGCAGTAGCCCAGGTAGCGGTCGTTGATGCTGTCCGTAGCCTGCAGCGTGCCCACAAAGCCGATCTCCCGGTGCCCGCGCTCCAGCAGATAGCGGGTCATGGCGTACATGCCGAAGAAGCTGTTGGAGATGACTGAATCGGCGGAGACGTCCGTCTCATAGAAGTCCAGGTAGACCAGCGGCTGCTGCCAGGCGTCTTTGACCTTCCGCGCGTAGCCGAAGGGCGGCTTGCCGAGGATGATCAGCCCGTCGACGCGCTTCTCCCGCAGCAGGCGGGGCATGGCGCCGCTGCGGGCGGCCTCCTCGTCGATGATCTCGAACAGCACAAAGCACCCGCGCTGCTGCGCCTGCGCGGCGATCTGGCGGTACAGGGCCCAGTAGAAGGTCTCCCCGTCGTCGAGGTAGCGCGAGGGAATCAGCACGCCGATGTTGAAGCCGGTCTTCTCCCGCTCCGCGCGCCGCTGGGAGGGCGACTGGTAGCCCAGCTCCTCGGCGAGGAGCTGCACCCGGGCGCGCAGCTCCTCGCTGACGCCTTTCTGGCCGGAAAGCGCCTTGGACACCGCCACCGTGCTGACCCCCAGCTCCCTGGCAATGTCCGCCATCTTCACATGGCTCTGTGCCATCTCCGACACCTCGCTTCCTTGTAAAAAAGACGGCGCGAAGTACTCAGGCTCCGCGCCGCGAGATGGTGTGGGAATCAGCGAATGCCGACCTCCGTGTCGCTGTCTGTGGTGTGGTTGTGCGCCTTGATGTAATCGATGATCTCGTCCACATAGCCGAAGGCCAGGCCCACATAGCTGTCCGCCGCGCCGTAGTAGATGGCGATGCGGCCGGTCTCATCATCGTGCAGCGTAGCGCAGGGGAAGCACACGTTCGGCACAAAGCCGCGCTCCTCGTACCATTTCTCCGGCGTCAGCAGCCAGGAATCGCAGCGGTATTTCACGACCGAGGGATTGTCGATGTCCAGGATCGCGCCGCCGATGGAGTAGACGTAGCCGTTGCAGGTGCCGCTGACACCGTGGTAGAACAGCAGCCAGCCCTCGCTGGTCTCAATCGGGGCTGCGCCGCCGCCGATCTTGAGGCTCTCCCACCATTCCCAGCTGCGGCCCATCACATGGCGATGACGGCCCCAGTACTTGAGATCGGGGCTTTCGCTGAGGAAGATGTCGCCGAAGGGGGTGTGGCCGGAGTCCGACGGGCGGGACAGCATCACATAGTTGCCGCCGATCTTCCGGGGGAAGAGCACCGCGTTGCGGTTGAAGGGGAGGAAGGGGTTGTCCAGCCGCGTGAAGGTCTTGAAGTCCTTCGTCTTTGCGATGCCGATGGCTGCGCCGTAGAAGTCCTGGCACCACATGATGTAGTAGGTGTCCTCGACCTTCACGAGACGGGGATCGTAGGCGTAGACGGGCATGAAGGGCTTGCCGTCCTCATCGGTGAACTGGATCTTCTCCGGCTCAAACTCCCAGTGCACGCCGTCGGCGCTGCGGCCCAGGTAGATGTAGGAGACGCCGTTGGTCTGCTCGCCGCGGAACACGCCGATGTAGGCGCCCTCGTAGGGCATCACGGCGCTGTTGAAGATGCGGGCCACGCCGGGGATCGGGTTGCGGCCGATGATCGGGTTCTCGGACCAGCGCCACAGCGGGCTGTTGGACGCCTCGTCCGCCGGCTTGTCCTGCCAGGGCATGTTCGGCACTGCGGGAGCGATAATCTGATACTTGCGCATGATATAACCCTTTCTGATGCTCAGATTAGGCAGAAGCTCGTCTGCCCTCGCCGGACACAGCCCGACGGACTGTGTCTGGCGAGGGCAGCCCCCCCGAAAGAGGGCTGCCCGAGTGTGTCAGTTGCCGAAGAGCTGGTCCAGGGTGTCCTGAACGATCTGCTTCTTGGACTCCTGCAGCTGAGAAGGCGTGTAGGCGCCCTCCAGGAACTCGCGGAGCTCCAGGTTGTCGATGACGGAAGCGATGAAGTCAACCGTCACGTGCTGACCCATGTCGTTCATGACTTCGAAGTTCCAGTCCTGCAGATCCAGGTCCTTGGCGGTGGCGGTGTACCACCACTCCAGGGCGTCCTCGTCGTCGCGGATGGAGACGTCGTCATGATACCAGTTGTGCAGATCACGGAACACGTTGTACACGAGCTGCGGATCTTCCACGCCGGTGGGGATCAGGTAGAAGGAGCCGGCAGCGACCTTCTTGGCGTTGGTTTCGGCATTGCCGGAGGGGCCGATCGGATAGTCGACGAAGACCATGTCGAAGTCCAGCGCGCCGTCGGGGTTCTTGCCGTCGTAGTTATAGTCGTCGTAGTTGGACAGGATCCAGCAGGCGGTGGTGGTGAAGGCGACCTTCTTGTCGCGGTACAGCCAGCGGCAGATGTCCCAGCCGTTCTCTTCGGGAATCGGGTAGAAGCTCTTGTCAACCAGGTACATGTCCTGCATGAACTTCAGCACTTCGCCCACCTCGGGGGAGGAGAAGTTCTCGGTGGCGGTGGCGGCCACATAGGTGCCGTTGCTCATCAGCCACTGGGGGAAGCAGTCGCCGGTCCAGGCGCCGTAGCCGTACACGTCGGTCACGCCGTCGCCGTCCAAGTCCTTGGTCAGGATCTTGCAGTACTCACGGAACTTGTCCCAGGTCCACTCGCCGCGCTTCACCAGCTCGCGGGGATCCTCCAGGTTCGCTTCTTCCAGCATCTGCTTGTTGAAGGCCAGGGGCATGGTGGCGGCCACAGCATCCTCAGCGCCCTGAATGGTCAGCAGGGAGGCCACGCCGTCGCCGATGTCGACGTAGTTCAGCACGGTGTCCTCATGGCTGAACAGGGGGTCGTCCTCGGGCAGCACGTCGTGCAGGTTGACCGCCAGGCCGTTGGCCACGGCGGGCATGCCCCAGCCCAGCTCGACCATGTAGATGTCGCAGTCCGGCGCGCCGGCCATGACGGAGTCGGTCAGGGAGTCCTTCACGCCCTGATAGGTCAGGTTCTGATATTCGATGGTCACGTTGTACTTCTCTTCGATCTCCTTGACCACGTCGAACATCATGATGTCGGTGTCCTTGCCGGAGGCGGAGGGATTGGATTCCCAGCTCTCGTCGAAGGAGTCATAGTACATGTCCCACCACAGACCGATGACGATGTTGCGGCGGTCGTCAGCGAGGGCGGTCGGCATCACGGCGATGGAGAGCAGCATGCTCAGCGCCAGCACCAGGCCCACGATACGGGTGAATTTCTTCATGTTGAAGCCTCCTGTGCAATTTTTCTGCGGGGGCAGGGCGTCACCCCGCCCCCGTGGATTCCGGTTCTTACTTCATCGCGGTGCCGACGGCCAGGCTGAACACCTGCCAGTCGGAAGAGCCTTCGCACTGCATCATGGCGCCCCAGGTGCTCTTGTCCTCGCCGCACAGGGCCTCGATCATCTCATAGGTGATCTGCGCGGTCTTGCCGTCGCACACAGCCGCGCCGTCGTTGCCCACGCGCATCCAGCCGGCGGAAGCCCAGGGCATGACCAGCCAGATGTTGCCATCGGCGGACTCATAGTTGATGGTCACGACAGAGCCGGGCACCAGCGCGTCGACGATCGCCTGCGGCATTTCGAAGCCGTTCTGGGACCAGGCGGCGCCGGAGGTGGCGAAGCCATCGAAGTTGACCAGGTTGGTCAGGCCGAAGAACTCGGCCTTCTGGCCCACGCGCACGCTGTAGACTTCCCAGTCGGAGGAGCCTTCGCACTGCATCATGGCGCCCCAGGTGCTCTTGTCCTCGCCGCACAGGGCCTCGATTTCCTCATAGGTGATGTAGGCCTTGCCGCCCACCTTCAGGGCCGTGCCCTGGGAGACGCGCATCCAGCCGGCGGAAGCCCAGGGCATGACCAGCCAGATGTCGCCGTCCGCGGAGGTGTAGCTGATTTCGATGACGGAGCCGGGCACCAGCGCGTCGATGATCTCCTGCGGCATTTCAAAGCCGTTCTGGGACCAGGCGGCGCCGGAGGTGGCGAAGCCGGGGAATTCGACCGCGTTCTTCAGCACGATCTGGTTGACCTTCTGGCCCACGCGCACGGCGTAGACTTCCCAGTCGGAAGCGGCCTCACACTGGAACATGGCGCCCCAGGTGCTCTTGTCCTCGCCGCAGCCCTCGACGAACTTCTCGTAGGGGATCTGCGCGATGTTGTGGGAGTTGTTGATCGCGGCCTGGCCCTGCGCGACACGGATCCAGCCGGCGGTGGCCCAGGGCATCACAACCCACATGGAGCCGTCGGCGGACGCGTACTCGATCTCCACGACGGAGCCGGGCACCAGCGCGTCAACGAACGCCTGCGGCATTTCCAGACCATTCTGGCCCCAGGCGGAGCCGGTGATGCCGGAGAAGCCTTCGAATTCCACGGCGTCCTTCAGCGCGACCAGGTTGCTCAGGTCACGGCCGGAGTCCGCAGCGACATACTCGGCGGTGAGGTCCACGGGCAGCGCGTTGCCGTCCGCGTCCAGGAACTTGATGTTGTCCAGGCACAGACCCACGGGGGCCATGCCGGCAGTCTGGGCGTTGTCGACTTCCTTGGAGATGACCATGTAGTTGCCGGCGCCGGCGATGAAGGCCTCATCGTCGCCCAGCTTCGCGGTCACGGTGCGGGGATTCTTCTTCTCCATGTACACGGACCAGCCATGGGCGGTTTCCACCAGGTCGGCGCCGGTATAGGTGAAGATGTTGCCGGAGGCGGCGTAGAACTTGCCGTCTTCCGCGTTGTCCAGGCCGAAGTCGGCCACGATCGCGCGGACGTTCGCAATGTTCTCGCCCAGCAGGCCGTCCAGGTTGAAGGCCACATAGGGCACCTTCCCCTGAGCAGCCACCTTCAGCGCCTTGCTGTCGTGGCAGTCTTCCACGGACAGCTCGGACTTGTCGGCGTTGCCCTTGTCCATGGACAGGCCGGCGAAGGCAAACACGCCGTTCTCGAAGTCGATGACGTCCGCGGACGCAGCGGCTTCTTCAGCAGCCTCAGCGGGCTCCTCGGCAGCTTCCTCGGCGGGAGCTTCTTCAGCAGCCTCAGCGGGCTCCTCGGCAGCTTCCTCAGCGGGAGCTTCTTCAGCAGCCTCAGCGGGTTCCTCGGCAGCTTCTTCGGCAGGAGCTTCCGCGGTTTCGGCCTGCTGCTGCTCATTCAGCCAGTCCAGCAGAGAGCCGCCGGCCGAAGCGGCACTGACGCAGCCCAGCACCAGGCACAGCGCCAGCAGCAGAGAGACAAGTTTCTTCATGCAGGTTCCTCCTTATGATCCCCGTAGGGATATTTCCAACGACCTCTTGACGAGGTGATTGACAGATAGATTATAGCAGATGCACTGCCATTTGTCACGGGCAATTTTCCTGCTTTTGACATGGGATGGGAAGAATTATCCCACGATGCCGGAGCGCTCCACGCCCTCGATGAAGCTGCGCTGCAGGATGAGGTAGATGATGACGACAGGCACCAGTACCAGCACCACGCCGGCGTCGAAGTAGAGCTGCTGCTCGCGCAGGGTCATGATCTTCTCCGCGTTGGCGATGACCGCCACCAGGCCGTCCAGCTTCCGGGTGATGAGGATGCTGTCGGGGATGTTGAAGGTCGCGGAGAAGAAGGAGTCGTTGTACTGCCACACGAGGGAGAACACCGCCACCGTGATGACGGCGGGCGTCGCGTTGGGCATCATGATGCGGGCGTAGGTGTAGTAGGTGCCCGCGCCGTCCACCAGGGCCGCCTCCTCGATCTCCTTGGGCAGGCCGCGGAAGAACTGGTTGAAGATGTAGATGTACAGGCCCGAGCGCAATCCGCAGCCCAGCGCCGACATGATCACCGTCGGCCCGGGGGACGACATCAGCTCCGAGGTCGGCGCGCCGGTGAAGAGCGTCACCAGCCCCAGCGGGTCAAAGTAGCGGAACGCCATGTACAGCGGGAAGCGGATGGACTGCAGCGGCACCACGATCATCACGACCACGCAGCCGAACAGGAGGCCCTTGCCGGGGAACTTGTAGCGGGCGAAGCCGTAGCCGACCATGGAGCACACCAGCAGCTGGATCAGCGTCACGCCGATCACGTACAGCAGGGTGTTGCCCAGCACCGGCAGGTAGTTCAGGTGCTTGATGGCCATCGTGTAGCGCTCCAGGGTGGGATTGATCGGGATGGTGAACACCATCGGGTTGATCGAATCCTGCCGGGAGAAGAAGGAGTTGGACACGATGCCGATCACCGGGGCGAGAATCACGTAGCTGATGCCGACGATCAGGATGAAGCGGAACAGCGACAGGACGCTGTTCTTTGCGCCGTTCTGGAGGCGGGACTTGCTGTCGAAATACTTCGGGGAGCTCTTGTATTCCTGCCAGCGCTTCGAAAGAGTTGACATGCTGCTCCCTCCTTAATTGTAGTAGAAGGTGCGGCGGTTGAGCAGCCACACGATCAGGCCCAGAATGGCGATGGTAATCAGCGTGGACACCAGGGAGAAGGCCGAGGACAGGCCGTACTGGTAGTAGTTCCGGTAGGTGTCGCTGGCCAGTTTCACCACCTGCGAGGTGGAGAAGCGGTCCACCAGCGTGTAGATCGTGTTGGTGATGATGTGCGGCATCACCATCGGGAAGGTGACCTTCCAGAAGGTCTCATAGCCGGTTGCGCCCTCGATGCGGGCCACCTCGTACAGGCTGCCCGGGATGGACTGCAGCGCGGCGATGAACAGGATGATCTGCACGCCGGAGCCCTGGATGATGGAGGCGATGCGGTTGACCGCGCCGACGATGTATTCCAGCACCGTGGGCGGCATGGCCAGCTCGCCGAAGAGCTCGATGAAGTAGCTGACCGATACGCCGCCGTTGGCAGCAGCTGCCGCCATCTCCGCCGAGGCGCCGGTGACGCCAGCGTTCATCAGCTCGGTGGCCCGGGTGATGGCCGCGCCCACCGCGTCCGCCGACAGGATGATCGGCAGGAAGAAGATCGCGCGCACCAGGCCGCGGCCCTTGAACTTGCGGTTCAGCAGCATGGCCACGAAGAGGCTGAAGAAGATGATCATCGGCAGGTCGATCAGCATATCCATGATCGACGAGACCAGCGTCTGGTTGAAGGAGCCGTGCGCGGTGAAGGCCGTGACGAAATTGTCCAGCCCAACCCACGTGATCTCCTGCAGATTCTCGGTGTTGAATGCGGAGCAGGAGTACCGCACCAGATTCACCAGGCAGCCCACATAGAACAGCAGGAAGCCGATCAGCCAGGGCAGGATGAAGCTGTAGCCGCGCAGCGCGTTGCGCGCCTCATAGCTGAGGCGGAGCTTTTTCTTCTTCGCGGTCTGTGTCATGCGCCTTCACCTCCCACGACCAGATAATCGGCAGCCGGTACGGTGATTCCGTCCGCCTGCGCCTCCTCGGAAGCGTAGTTCACGTAGATCGTCACCCCGTTGGCGTACCGGACGCGGCTGAGCGTGTCCGTCAGCTTTTCATGCTCCGTCATGGCCGCGCCGCTGACGTGCTTCAGGGCGCCGTTGACGTAGCTGTAGTGGCTGACCGCCTCCTGCTCCCACTGGGAGAAGGTGGTGGCGAACTTGCTGCCCAGGCCGGTGTACTTCATGTCCGCCGCGTCGCGCCAGGTGAACGTGTAGTGGGTGGAAGCGCCGTACTCCACCAGGTGGAGCAGGTCTGCGCGGACATCGCCGGTCTGCTGCAGGTTCATCGGGGTACCCGCGTAGTCGATGCTGCCGTGGACGATCATCTCCCACAGCGGAATCTGCTCGTCCACGATGTAGAACATGGTCGCCTCCACCGGCGCGTTCAACACGTCGGAGGCGGCGGAGAAGCTGTAGTCATTGCCGCCGGAGACCATCACCCCGGCGCCCGTCGCGGCGATCTCTCCGAACTGCGCCCGCACGATGTCCAGCGCGGCCTCGCGGTGGATCACGTTGGTGCGGCGCTTGTCCGCGTGCAGGTCACTGGCCAGGTCGCGCAGGCTGATGCCTTTCAGCTCCAGCCGCCGGATCGCGCTGCCCAGCTGCTCGGTGTAGCGGGGGAGGAACTTGGGCGAGAGCAGGGTGTAGCCCAGCTCCCGGTAGCCCAGGGTCGCCGTGCGCCGGTAGGTGACAGGGGAGGTGAGGCCGACTTCCACCGCGTAGCCCTCGGCGTAGAAGCGGGAGGCCTCCTCGCTGGGGAAGTAGCTGCGGCTGATGTCGGTCACCAGCTGCAGGGCCACGTCCG
This sequence comes from uncultured Clostridia bacterium, assembly GCA_946538975.1. Lineage (GTDB taxonomy): Bacteria > Bacillota > Clostridia > Christensenellales > Aristaeellaceae > RUG11272. The sequence continues at coordinate 10,899 of CAMNHF010000003.1, forward strand.
GATACAGCCGGCCGCCGCTGCGGATCACCTCGTCCTGCAGGTTCCGCAGGCCCTGGTCGCCGCCCAGCTGGCCCAGCACGCTGACGCCGCGGCCGATCGCGTCGTGGTAGTAGCCGCCGTTCATCCAGCCCTGGAGGTTGATCTTCTGGTTGGAGACGCCGTCGTGCTTCAGCTGGCTGACCATGTCCACCGCCTGGCTGAAGGTGGTCATCGGCAGCACCCGCAGGTACTGCACGCCCAGCCAGTGGGCCGTCTCCTTCACGCCGCCGATGACGTCGTAGTAGAAGGGGATGTCGCCCGCGGCTTCCTTGGCCTTCAGCACGCCCCCCTGCTCCAGCCGCTCGCGGCAGGCGCGGGCCAGGCCGCTGTAGCCGGCGTAATCGCTGCCCAGCATGCTGTAGCGGACGGTGACGTCCACATTGTAGTAGTCCTTCTCCGCCACGGGGGCTTCCTCGCCGACGATGATCAGCGTGTCCGTGTGGCGCATGGTGAAGGTGGGGTAGACGAAGTTGTAGCTGTTGTTGCGCCCGGCCACATCGGCCACGACGCTGCACAGGGACGCGCCGCGCTCCACCGTCACCATCAGCGAGGACGTGTCGCGGCAGATGCCGAACAGGGCCAGCCGCGCGGTCTGCATGTTCTGGGGGTTCGCCACGTCGGCGTCGATGAGGTCGAGGTCGTAGATGCTCTGGTTGTACTGGGCGTAGCTGCTCTTGCCGTTGTTGAAGCGGATCAGCGCGCCGCTGCCGTCCGGCACGACCATGTAGCCGTTTTCATCCTGGGAGGCCGCGCCCATGAAGGGGAGCAGCTGGATGGAACGGATCATGCCGCCGCCGTATTCCTTCACGCCCTCGCAGGGGATGGTGACCTCGCAGCCGTCGCCGGTCAGCCGCCATTCCAGGGCGATCTCGAAGGACAGCACGTCGCCGCCCTCGCGCTCGATCAGGTTCTCGTTCTCCTCGTATTCCTCGATGGTGAAGTCCACCCCGCGGAAGTCCTGATCCATGCGCATGATCTGGCGGCTGGAGTCGCCCTTCTTGTTGCGGATGTAGAGGCCGTCGGCGGCGCCTTCCAGCTCCAGGTGCCACACCTCGCCGTCCTGCCGCAGGTAGGGCGTGAAGGCCGCGGCCATGTCATCGCTCATGTTGGCGATGGTGCTGCTGTAGTCCGCCGCGGGGAGCTCCGCGGGCCAGAAGAGAAAGTAGTCCGTGAGGCGCTTCTGCCCGTCCGCGGGCAGGCTATCCATCAGGCGGTTGTAGGTCGCCACCGTCATCTGGTGGGGGCACAGCATCAGCTGCTGGTCGGACAGGGTGTAGACCGTGCGCACGCCGTCCGGGATGGAGGTCATCTCCATCTGGTTATTCTTCACGGCCTTCGCGTAGGAGTTCCACGCGGTGCCCTCGCCGGCGTTGGCGTTCAGGTAATTGAGGATGAACTGGCTCTTCAGCGCTTCCTTGCTGATGCTGCCGGCAATGGGATCCTTGTCGGCGTCCTGCGGGTTGGAGTACACGATGGTGCCGTCGCGCAGGTCGCGCAGGGCCATCTCGCCGGTGTCCGGCCGGGCCCACAGCTGCATGGTGTCATTCGCCGCCGCCAGCTTGAAGCCGGGGACGCCGGCGTCCGCGCTCTCCAGCGGGGTGAATTCCGTGCCCTCGATCTCCGCGGCCGGGGCGGTCAGCAGATCCCGGTAGACGTTGTAGTTGCGGTAATTGGCCACAAACCACCACACGACCGCCGCCGCGACGAGCACCAGCACCGCCAGCACGATGAGGAGAATCCGTTTCCAGCGCTTGGAGGCGCCCTGTGCTTCCATGTTTTTCTGCATGATGCGCGCCTCCTTTTAAAAGCGGAAGATGAGTTCGGTGTAGAGGCTCTTGAAGAAGCCGAACACCTGGGTGATGAAGTGGGCCACCAGCAGGCCGAGGAAGATGATGATGAGCACGGCCAGCAGGGTCAGGAACAGGGTGATCAGCGTTTTGCCCAGAGTGTAATTGTGCACCTGCATGATGCCGATGAGCATCATGATCACCGAGTAGGCCATGCCCAGGCCCATCAGGATCGTGTAGAAGGCTTCCTCGTTCTCCGCGACGAACTGGCTCACGAAGGTCGCCAGCAGCGTGGTCACGATCATGGGCAGCAGCGCGTAGCCGATGGCCACCACGATGTCCTTCATGCGGCCCTCGCCGTCCATCAGGCAGGTCACGGACCAGTTGCCCACGCACAGGATGATGAAGAAGATCAGCACGCCGGCCAGCTCCGCCACGGAGTTGACCGTCCGGGGCTCGATGTCATTGACCACGAAGCTGGCCAGCAGGCGGTTCATGGAGAACGAGATGCCGTAGAGGATGACCAGCAGCAGGGCGATGGCCACGCTGCCGCGCTCCTGATGGCGGATCCAGTAGTAGCCGTCGGAGGGATGGCTGACCGTGTAGAACAGGTACTGCCACTTTTCCTTGCTGAACAGGCTTTTCACGCCGTCTTCCCTCCCTTCTTCTGCCGGCGGGGCAGGATGACCTTCCTGACAATCACCCACAGGGCGATCAGCGCGATGACGGCCGTCAGGATGATGCTCAGGTTGCCGGCGAGCACCTCGTTGCGGTAGCGCTTGTAGGCCGTGGAGTAGTAGGAGCGGTTCATGCCGCGCCGCAGGTAGGTCATGGCCTTCTCATTGTCGCCGGCGGACAGGTAGGCCTTGCCGATGCCGGAGTTGGCCAGCTCGTTGTTCTCGTCCAGCCGCAGCACCTCCTGCCACAGCTGCACGGCCTGGCTCTCGTCGCCGTCGTAGCGCAGGGACACGGCCTCGTTGATCAGGCGGCCGTATTCGGTCTGGCTGAAGATCAGCACGGCGGCCTGGTTGGAATCCAGCACCAGCAGCCGGCTGCCCAGCTGCTCGATGGCTGTCGGCGTGCGGAAGGTGCCCTCCTGGGTGCCGATGCCGCCGAAGATGTAGAGCAGATTGCCCTCGTGGTCGTAGGTGAAGATGCGGCCGCGGCGGGAATCCAGCAGGGAGTAGATGCCGTGCCCGCGGTAGACCACGTCCACGATCTGGGACGGGCCGGAGTAGTTGCCCACCTGGCCGAACACCCGGTCGCCGCCGAGATTCTCGTGGGGGCCCTTCTTGATGACATCCTGGCCGGAGGGGTTCAGACGGCGCACGGCCTGTAGGCCGTCGGTGTCCTTGTTGGAGGCGTAGACGAAGCCCTCGTCGTCCACGTCAATGCCGGTGAACTCCGTGGGGATGAACAGCTGCTGCTTGGCGCGGGACTCCTTGGTGGAGAAGCGCCGCCAGAACTTTTCCCACATGCTGATCTTCACGGAGATGGTGCCGAAGAAGCCGGTGAAATCGCCCTCCGCGGCGAACACCATGATGCCCTGGAACATGTTCTGCGCCACGCAGTACACGCGGTCGGCGTAGTCCACGGAGACCTTCAGCGGCACAAAGACGTAGCCCTCGTCCAGCACCTCGCTCTTGGGATCCTGCACGGTCTTGACGAAGGTGCCGTCCTCCTCCAGCACCACGATGCGGCGGTTCTGGGAATCGGCGATGTAGACCTGGTTCTTTTCGCTGACGGCCACGCCGGACGGACGGGAGAAGGTCTCCTCGACGCCGTCGCGGGTGAAGCCGGTGATGATCTTCCGCACGGTCTTCAGGTCGTTCGCCACGACGATGACGCGGTCATTGTTGGTGTCCGCGATGTAGATGTCGCCGCTGTCGGAGACGCACAGGTCCTGCGGGTTGTTCAGGCTGCCCAGGGGCGCGCCCTGCCACTGGAGGGAGGCGCCGCTGACCGAGCCGTCCGGCACGTAGGGCGCCGGGGTGTAGAGAATGTTGTCCCAGTAGTCGTAGTTGTAGCAGTCCCAGGGGAGGGAGTCCGCCGCCATGGCCCCGGAGGCCAGCAGGCTGAGCACGGCGCACAGGGCGGTCAGACGGATCCAAATGCTTTTCTTCACGCTGCGCACCTCCTTAATCCTTCATGCCGGAGGTGGTCATGGTCTCCAGAATGGAGCTCTGGCACACCAGGAAGAAGATGATCGGCACCGCCGCGATGATGAAGGTGACAGCGGCCGCCGCGCCCGCGCGGGACACGCCGCCGGCGGTGATCTGCTGCAGGGCGTACTGCAGCGGCTTGAGCTCCTCGGAACGGAGGAACATGCCGCCGGTGTTGCCCCACATCTGCTGGAACTGGAAGATGGCCAGCGTCAGCCAGGCGGGCCGCACGTTCGGCATCACGATCTTCCAGAAGATCTGCCACTCGTTGGCGCCCTGCAGGCGGGCGGATTCCATCAGGGAGTCCGGCAGCTGCTCCATGAACTGCTTCATCAGATACAGGCCCATGCCGAAGGCCCAGGCCGGCAGGATCAGCGCCAGCTGGGTGTTGTTGATGCCCAGCCAGGAGATGATCATGTACTGCGGAATCTGCGTCACGGTCCAGGAGAACATCATCGACAGCACGACCATGGAGAACAGGATTGGCTTGCCGGGGAAGTTGTGCTTGGCCAGGGGATAGGCCGCCAGCGAGGCGATGATGACGTGGCCGACCATGCCGCCCAGCGTGATGATGATGGTGTTGAGAATGTAGCGGGAGAAGGGCACCCAGGAGTTGTTCATCAGCACGAACAGGTCGGAGAAGTTCTCCAGGGTGGGATTGTGCACGAAGATGCGCGGCGGGTACTGGTAGATTTCGTCCAGCGGCTTCAGGGCGTTGTTGACGATCATCACCAGCGGCAGCACCATGAACACGCCGCAGATGCCCATCAGGATGAACAGCAGGGTGTTGCCCGCCACGGAGCGGTTGAGCTTCTTCTTGCCGGAGCGGTGCTTCATCTTCCGCTCCAGCTTCTTGATCTTTTCGGGACGGTTGTCGACGGGCTTCTCACGGAAGGAGCCGGTGACGGTCCTGGGCTGTGCCATGATCACTCACCCACCCTTCTCAGTACGCGCTGCACCAGCTTGTTGGTGCCCACCATCAGCAGGAACAGGATCGTCGCGATGGCGGAGGCATAGCCCATGTCCAGACGGGTTGAGCCGTAGTCCAGCAGGTGCGTGACGATGGTCGCGCCGGCGTAGTTGACGGAGGGGTTGCCTGCCAGGGCGATGGAGATGTCCGCCACCGCGAAGGACTGCGTGATCTGCATCACGGCGCCGAAGAGCAGCTGCGGCTTCATGGCCGGCAGCGTCACAAACCACAGCTCCTGCCAGCGGTTGCGCACGCCGTCGATGGCCGCGGCCTCGTACATGCCCTTGTCCACGGTCTGCAATCCGGCGATGAAGGACAGGAAGCCGGTGCCCAGGGACAGCCACAGCTGCACCACGATCAGCACGGGCATCACGTACTTCTCGGTCTGCATCCACAGGATCGGCTCTTGGATGAAGTCCAGGCGGAGCAGCAGGCCGTTCAGGTAGCCGTAGCGGTCGCCGGTCAGGATCAGGTTCCAGACCAGGTAGGCGTTGCCGCAGATGGACGGGGCGTAGAAGATCAGCGTCAGGATGGCGCGCACCTTCGGGGTGAATTCGTTGATGATCCACGCGAAGAGCAGGCACAGCATGTAGCTGACCGGGCCGGTGATCACGGCGAAGAGCAGGGTGTTGCGCAGGGAGATGATGAAGATGTCATCCTCCAGCAGCAGCTTGGTGTAGTTGGCCCAGCCGATCCACTTCGGCATCTCCAGCATGTTGAAGGAGGTGAAGGAGAGGAAGATGGACATCAGCACCGGCAGCACGGTGAACAGGAAGAACAGGATGAAGTAGGGCGCGATGAGCAGGTACGAGGCCCGGGACTGCCGGATGCGGTACCACAGGGAGTAGCGCTCCTTCGCGGTGACCGGCCGACGGGGGTTGGTCACGGGGGCGGCCTTCGTCGTCATGTCACTTCACCTCCTGCGCGGCCAGCTCTTCTGCGGTGGGCAGGCCGAACTCGGTGCGCTTGTAGCTGATCTCGGCGTTGATGTAGTACACCTTGTCCATCAGCTCCTCGCGCGGGGTTGCGCTGCCCTCCTTCAGGGCCTTGTTCGCGGTGTCCTCGGTCACGGCGTAGAACGCGTTGTTCACGTTGCGCCAGGTGTAGTAGCCGCCGGGCACCTGCGGGATGCCCTTGATCTGCGCCATCTGGGTGGACAGCGCCTTGTAGTCCTTCATGGGCCAGGACAGGGAGGCCAGCGCTTCCTTGTTGGCGGTGGCCACGCGGGCGGAGGCGCCCATCAGGCTCTCCATCTCGCGGCCGTAGAGCACCTGCGTCTCGGTGGAGGTCCACCACTTGAGGAAGGTCCAGCACTCGTCGGGGTGCTGCGTCGCGCTCATGATGATGTCCGCCAGGCCGGAGGCGCCGGTGGTCGTGCACAGGCTGCCGTCCGCCTGGGGCGTGCCGGGCACGTGGGTGAAGTCCCAAAGGCCGTAGATGTCCGGCGCGGAGACCTGCAGATTGTTGTAGGTGGTGTAGTCGGAGATGATCAGCGGGCACTCGCCGGTGCGGAAGCGCTCCTCCACGCTGGTCGCCTTGTCCAGGCGGTAGTCGGTGTAGAACTCGCAGTAGCGGCGGAACACGTTGATCGCCACATCGTCGTCCAGCGCGGAGGCGGTGGCGTCGGCGTTGTAGTATTCGCCGCCGGCCTGGTACAGCAGCATCGCGAAGATCTGCTCCGAGGGCAGCATGCCGAACTCCAGCTGGTTCTTGGACAGCACGGACATGGCCACCTTCACGTCGTCCCAGGTCTGGGGCACCTCCAGGCCGATCTCGGCGAGGATGTCCTTGCGGTAGAACATCATCGGGAAGGTCTGGGTGTCCGGCAGGGCGTAGGTCGCGCCGTTGAAGGAGAAGGGCACCAGCGCGCTCTCGGAGAAGCGGGAGGCCACCTCGTCAAAGTCGGAAAAGCGGGTCAGGTCCAGCACCGCGTGGCGCAGGCCGTAGTTGACCGGGGTGTCGTTGCCGGTGTTCAGCACGGCGCCGGCGATGCCGTTGGTGTTCGCCACCTGGATGGCCACGTCCGGGCCCTGGCCGGAGAGCGTCGCGCGCAGCAGCGTGTTCATGTCGACCAGCTGCACATTGACGGAGATGCCGGTCTGGGGGGTAAAGCGCTCGTCGATCAGTGATTTGATGACGTTCGCCTGGTCGCGGCCGGTGCCGATCCACAGCGTCAGCACGGTGCTGTCGCCGGAGCTGTCGGCGATGTTGCCGACCTGGTTGTAGTCGATGATGAAGGAATAGTACAGGCGCTCCATCTCGTGGGCGAAGTGCTCGCCCCAGCTGTCGTGCTCCGGCCGCACGGTGACGTCGGCGGTGTGCAGATACAGCCGGTCGATCTGCAGCGGCTGCGGCAGCACCTGCGTGATCCAGTTGCCGCAGGCGCGCACGTTGGTCTTGTAGGAGGAGAGCACCTCGGTGAAGCGCTCCTGATCCTCGATCAGGTCATCCAGCTGGTCGTACATCGTCCGCAGCACGGTCAGCTTGTCGGAGGTCCGGCCGGCGGTGGCGACCAGGCGGTCGATGGCGGTCTTCAGCATGGCCTGCGCTTCCTGCAGCTGGCCCTTCAGGCCCGGCAGGCTGGCCTCGATCTGATAGTCGCGGTACTTGTCCGGGGAAACGCCGGTGATGTAGATCACCTGGCGGTAGATCGAGTTGAGCCGCAGCACGGTCTGCTGCACGGTGGAGATGATGTCGGCCATCTCGCCCAGCACGACCTCCATGCGCAGGGTGTGGGTGCCCGCGGTCAGCCAGATCTCATAGGGCTTGCCCTCGGCGTCCTGCAGGGTCTCCATGCGCCAGTCCTGCCGGTAGCTGAAGGGATAGGCCGCCAGCTCGGCAAAGGGCACCTCGCCGTCCACCGTGATCTTGCGGTACACGTCGATGCCGCGGACGAAGTTCTGCTTGTCGTACAGGCTGATCTCGTACAGGCCGTCCTCCGGCACTTCCACCGTCCACTCGATCCACTGGTGGGCGCTGCGCCAGCTGTTGCCGCCGATGGTGTTGTTCAGCAGGTAGCGGGCGCTGGCCGGATAGACCGTCGGGGCGGACTGATCCTGCACCGGGTAGAGCATCTGAGAAGACGTCTTCGGGGCGGACTCGGCCTCCACACGGATGCTGACGCCCTTCGCCGCGCTCTGGGGAGCGGCCGCGCGCACCTCGGCGTAGGGGGCCGGGGAGGCCGCGTTGCGGAAGGTGATGGAGCGCACCAGCATCGGCTCGCGCAGGGAGACCATCGTCAGGGTGTGCTCGCCGGCGGTCAGGTACAGGGAGAGGCTGTCGGTGATGTAGCCGTTGTTGTCGTACAGACCGGCGTTCATCCATTCCGGGATCTCCAGGGCGGAGGGCTTCAGGTCGTTACCCTGGTTGTCCTTCGTCCAGCCCAGCACCGTGATGCCGTTCGCGTCGGTGACGGGCTCCGCGGTGCCGTTGCGCCACACGCGGCTGAACTCCACCAGGGCCAGCTCCGCGTAGGGCAGCCGGCCGTCCAGAAAGAAGGCCCGCTGGATGGCGGAATTCTTGCCGGCGGTGGGGTAGTAGCGGAGGGTGACGTCGTACAGGCCCTCCTCCGGGGCGGTGAAGCGCCACTCGCAGACGCCCTCCTCGCCGGTCAGGACAGCCGCGCCGCTCTCGCCCTCGTAATCCGTGAGGATCTCGGGCGCGCACTCCTCATCCCCGTCGAGATAGCGGCTGACCTCGCTGCCCTCGATGGTGAACCCGCCTTCCGGGCGGGATTCGCCGCACTGGGCGAGATACTCGCTGTAGGTGGGGATGCTGTCATTGATCGAGTAAGTGCTCACGATTTCCCGGTACTCCTGTGCGGTCAGCGGGGCCGCTTCCGCCGCCTCGCCCAGCGCCGCGGCCGCGGTGCACAGCATCGCCAGGATGACGCCGCACGCCAGCAGCCGGAGCCGTTTTTCGCGCATGTTCACTCTCCCGTCACCTCTTTCTGTCTGCTTCTGTCAATCGTCAAGGAGGCTTTCGCCCGCTCAGTCAATCGGTATCGCGCTGAAGTCCGGCAGGTCGGCCCGGGTGATGACCCGCTCGTCCGCGTAGGCCTTCTTCAATATGGCGGCCTCGGTGTACTTTTCGCCCAGCTTGTTGAAGCCGGCGGTCTTCAGCACGAATTCGCCGCCCCAGGTGCACCAGGCGCCCCAGACCGTGCCGTCCGCGAAGACCTCGTCCGGATCGGGCACGCAGCCGTTTTCGGAGAGAATCACGATCTTGCGCTCCCCGCTGCAGGCGGCCGCACGCAGGAAGATGTCGCCCTGGGAGGTGTAGACATGCTCGCCGGGGTAGACGTCCCAGCCGATCAGGTCCACCACGTCGTCGCCGGGGTACCAGTCCTCATGCTGGCCGTTCCACACCCACAGCAGGTTGTTGAGGCCGTGCACCTCGGTCATCCGCTGGTACATAAGGCGGTAAAGCCGGATGTAGCTGTCGCTGTCCGAGGCGCCCCACCAGAACCAGCCGCCGGAGGCTTCGTGCAGCGGCCGCCACAGGATCGGCACATCCGCCTCCGCGAGGGGCTTCATCGCCTCGGAGATCACGTCGATGTCCCGCAGCAGCAGCTCCATGCCCTCCGGATCCTCGCCGTCCATGATCTTTTTCAGATTGATGTTCGTATGTTCCTTATAGAAGCCGGAGTACCACACGCCGGTCAGGTATTTCTCCGGGGCGTTCCAGTGCCAGCAGAAGGTGCTGATGCCGCCCTTCTGCCAGTAGTTCAGCGCGAAGTCCACGCTGCGTCCGGAGGAGCCGTTGGCCACGCGGGAGGGGCTGTACTCGATCATGTCCAGTCCCAGCAGGGCGGGGTACTGGCCCGTCGTCTTCTGGATGGCCATGTTCTCGTAGCCCATCATGCCGGTATCGCAGTTCTGCCCGCTGAGCACCTTTTCGCCGTAGATGGAGCTGAGCCACTTTTTCAGCCGCTTCGCGTTGGGCGAGGCCGCGGGGTTCACCGGGGCGGGATTCACCTCGTACAGATCCGCCGGCAGGGGCTCGCTCTCCACCAGCGTGATGCTGTCCAGCAGCACCCAGCCCCAGCTCTTGAGCAGGCTGACCGTGTGCTCGCCCTTGCTGAGGCGCACGCGCTTGACCCGGCTCTCGGTAAAGTCGCTTTCATCCGTGGTGAAGCTGCCCGCGGAGACGCCGTCCACCGCCACAATGTTCTCCTTGTGGCCGCCATGGGAGGCGCTGCGCACGATGATGTCGTAAAAGCCCTCCTGCGCGATCTCAAAACGGATGAGCACGCCGTCGCCGTCCGCTTTCAGGCCGTCCACGTAGCCTACGCCGCCGCGCTGCCCGGTCTGTGCGCCGCCCAGCATGGTGCCGTCCTCGCACTCCAGCGTCATCGGCAGGATTTCCGCAGCCTCCGCCGCGGCCCCCGCCGGCGCGCCAAAACTCAGCAGACCGGCCGCCGCCGCCAAACTGAGCACCAGTCTCCAGAAGCAGTTCATACCGCCACCTCCAGCCAGTGATTTAAGCGATTTAATCTGTATTTAACCTGTATAAACTGATTATACAATACTTTCACAGAGAATACAACCGCTTTTTTGCTTTTTTTTCGTACTGCTGGATGCCCGGTTTGACGCGCAGCCGGCGGCGCATGGGGCGCCTTCGGGAGGAGGCGTGCTATGCAGAAGCGGAAAAGCCCGTTGCCATCTTGCCGCAGCCATCTGAAAAGCCGCCCCCGGCACATCGCGGGAGCGGCCCGGAAAGAGACTATATTATGGAAGAAAGAGCTTCAGCGGCCGGCGAAAAGGTGAACGCTGACGCCCTGGGTGAGCTGCGCCTCCCGGGTTTCGCCGCCGGGGAAGATCACGCGCACCCGCAGGGGACGCTTCGGATGCAGCACGGCGCGCACCTCCCGCTCGTTCCAGGCGATGTCCACTGTCACGCCGCAGCGGGCGCCCAGGCCGGTCACCAGCCCCCGCGGCCACTTCTCCGGCAGCGCGGGCAGCAGGCGCAGCCAGTCGCCGCCGCTTTGCAGCAGCATTTCGAGGATGCCCGCCGCCGCGCCGTAGTTGCCGTCGATCTGGAAGGGCGGATGCGCACAGAACAGGTTCGGATAGCTGCCGCCGCCGTCCTCACGGCCCTCGTGCACCGGGTGCAGGTTCAGGTTCAGCACGCGCAGGGCGTGGTTGCCGTCGCCCTGCCGGGCCCACTGGCAGACCTTCCAGGCCATCGACCAGCCGGTGGAGGGATCACCGCGGGCTTCCAGGCTCCGGCGGGCCGCCTGCAGCAGGCCTTCGTCCGCCTCATGGCCCGGATAGACCGCGTACAGATGGGAGATGTGGCGGTGATGGACATCCTCCTCCGGCCGTTCGCCGTGCCACTCCAGCACGCGGCCGTCCTCGCCGCGCTGCCAGGGCCGCAGCTTGCTGAGCGCCTCCGCCGCCTCCGCGCGGAAGGCCTCGTCCGGGCAGCCCAGCTCCAGGCAGTCCGCCAGCAGTTCCCGGGCGAGGGCATTGTGCATCTCGCCGGTGCTGTCCACATGGTGAATCTTCCCGCCGTACACGAAGCCGTTCTCCGGCGAGGTGGCGGGGGAGACCATCAGCAGGCCGTTCTCGTCCGGCAGCAGCTGATCCAGCACGAATTCCGCGGCCGCCCGCAGGCAGGGCTGCAGCCGCCGCCGGAGCTCCTCCTCCCGGGTGAAGCGCCACAGATCGGCCAGCTGACAGCACAGCCAGGGCAGGGCCATCGGCCAGAAGGCCCAGCGCACCGTGCCCGCGAAGTCCGACACCACCGGCCAGGTGAAGCGCCACAGATCGCTGTTGTGGTGGGCCGCGCTGCCCCGCGAGCCGTACAGCGCCCGGGCGGTCTCGCGGCCGCTCTCGGTCAGCTCCTCGGTCAGGCGCAGCAGGGGCTCAGCCAGCTCCGCCAGCTGCCCCGGGGCCGCGGGCCAGTAGTTCATCTCCGTGTTGATGTTCAGCGTATAGTTGCTGCTCCAGGGCGGCTGGGTGCTCCGGTTCCAGATGCCCTGCAGGTTCAGCGGCTGCGTGCCGGGCCGCGAGCCGGCGATCATCAGATACCGCCCGTACTGCAGCATCAGCTCATACAGGCCGCGATCCGGCGCGTCCGGGTCGAAGCGGTTCAGCCGCTCATCCGTGGGCCCGTCGTCCGTGCCGCCCAGATCCAGCGACACCCGGTCGAACAGGGCGCGGAAATCCGCCTCATGCGCCGCCTTCAGCGCCGGCCAGTCCGGCACGGCGTCCAGGTCGGCCCCGCAGCGGGCGAGCAGCTCCCCGTCGGGCGTGTCCGGCTGCTCCTGCCAGCCGCGGAAGCTGGTATGGGCGGCCAGCAGCACCACGGCCTCCTCCGCCCCCTCCACGCGCAGGCCGTCCGCCTGCGGGATCACCCGGCCGCCGGTCACGCGCACCTCGGCCAGCACCGCCGCGCGGATGCCCTTCTCGCCGGGCGCGTCGGAGAAGAGCAGCTGCCCCGCCGGCCCGGAGGAGGGCGCGTTCGCCGAGGAAGGCGCCTGCACCAGCATGGCCAGCCTTCCCGGGGGCAGCAGGCGCAGGCTATGCGGGAGCACCGCCTCCAGCGTCAGCTGCAGGGAAACCGGGCCGCGTTTTCCCTTTACGCGCACCGCCGCCGCCTGATGGGGCCAGGAGACCAGCGTCTCCCGCAGGAGCAGGCTGTCCTCCGCCGTGTGCACGCCGGTGTTCAGGCACAGCCGCCGCGCATAGCCCTCTCCGGCCTCGCCGTCCACCTGCAGCCGCAGCGTGCCCAGGGGCTGGTAGGCCTCGCCGTTCACGGCGCTCAGTTCCCGCTCGAACTGCCGCTCCGCGCCCTCCAGCTCGCCGCGGAGAACCTGCTCGCGGATGGCCCGGTACGCCCCGGCGCGGTCGATACGGCCGGCTGCCGTTTCCGCCTCCGTTTTCCCGGGCATCACGGAAAACAGCGTCCGCGGATGGCCCGACCAGAAGGTGTCCTCGTTCAGATCCAGCCTGGCTGCGGTCAGTCCGCCGTCGTCCATGACGCCGATGCGGCCGTTGCCCAGGGGCAGGGCCTCCGTCCACACGGCGGCCGGCCGGCTGTAGCGCAGATTCAGTTCCCTGGGCTGCGCCGGGCTTGTGAATTGATCGTGCATCGTGATGCTCCTCTCGCGGCTTTTCGGCCGAAAAAACGGCTGCCGGGTTGGCAGCCTGGGGTTCAGATGAGTGCGCGGAAAATCAGCTCCTGTCCCTCGCAGGGGACCAGGCGGCTGGTGCGGATGCCGTAGCCCTCGCCGACGGGGCAGGGCGGAGCGGCCAGAATGCGCTCGTCCGTGAGACCGGCGGCGAACTGCTCCAGCGCCGCGCGGGGGAACAGCCCCTCCCGGTGGGCGCACAGCACGTTCGCAAAGGGCAGCTGCAGCAGCTTCCGGAGGTTCCGCCGGAAGCTGAACACGTCCAGCGCCTCGGGGAAGAACAGCCAGGTGGTGGGGTTCCAGTCGTCGCCGGTGATCAGCAGCTGCCGCTCCGGCACATAGACCGCCAGGGAGCCGGGCGTGTGGCCGGGGCAGGGGACCACCTCCGCGTGCATCCCGCCCAGGGGCAGCACGCCGCCCTCCAGCAGCGCCGGGGCCGGCATCGGGCAGGTGAGGAAGTCCGCGGGCGGGTTGAGCCCCTTCTGCAAGGCGCTGTCCAGCACGCGCCGCCGCCAGGCCTCGCCGGTGTAGATACCGTAAACCGCCGCCTCAGCAGGGTGGAGGAACACATGGCGGAACCAGCGTGCGCCCAGGGCGTGGTCGTGGTGCCCGTGCGTGAGCACCACATCGAGCGGCCTGTCCGTCAGAGAAGCGACGGCGGCGGCGAGATCCTCCACGCCGTAGCCCGTGTCCACGAGCAGCGCCCGCTCCGTACCGACGAGCAGGGTCATGCAGACCCCCATCGCGTCGGTCAGCTGGTATACGCCGCTCAGCAGCTCCGTGTGGTGCGTCACAGCTCTGTCGCCTCCTCCGGTTTGCGCGCGGTGAAATGCCAGCGCTGGGTGTCGGGCCGGGGCGGGGCCGGCGGGGTGTTGCCGTAGACGCGCACGTCCGTGAAGCCCACCTCCTGCAGCAGGAAGGTCAGGTTTTCCGCCGTGTGGGCCCGCTGCTTCTGCTCCTCGTCAATGCGGCGGTAGAGGCCGTTCGGCTGCCGCTGGAAGATGCACAGCCGCATGGACACCTGCTGCGTCTTCTCGCTGTAATGGTTCTGCCAGAGATAGGTGACGTCCTCGCGGTCCTCGCAGAAGAGCTGCTGCCCCAAGGTGTTCTGCAGCTTCCAGGGCGTGGAGACGTCGAAGAGCAGCGCGCCGCCGGGGCGCAGGGCCTGCAGGGCCGAGGTAAAGAAGGCCATCGCGTCCGCGTCGGTCAGCAGGTAGTTCACGCCGTCGCAGGTGGCCAGCACCGCGTCCATCTGCCGGTGGAGGCGCAGGTTTCGCATGTCCTGCCGGATGAAGGGGATCGGCACGCCGGCCTCCCGCGCCTTCTGCGAGGCGATCCACAGCATGTCCTGGGACAGGTCGACGCCGGTCATGGTGTAGCCCAGGCGCTGCAGGGGGATGGTCAGCGAGCCGGTGCCGCAGGCGCATTCGCACACGCGCCCCCGGCTGATCCCGCAGCCGGCCATCAGCGCGGCGTAGTCGCGGGCCCACTGCTCGTAGTCCACATTGTCCATGAGCTCGTCATAGACTTCCGAAAATCCGGTGTACATGGCTCACTCCGCCTCTTTCCCGGCGGTTTCCTCCTCCGCTTCCTCTTCGTCCTCCTCGTCGTCGTCCGCCGCGCGCAGGCCCTTGCCGACGACGGCGCCCTCGATGCGCGGGTTGATGTAGCGGTCAAACACCGCGTTGGTGTAGCTGGAGGTGACGAAGCGGCTCAGCGCGAAGCCCAGCAGGATATAGTACGCCGACAGGAACAGCAGGGTATACTCCACATTGATGAACAGCATGCCCACCGCGCCCAGGGCCAGGGGCACGCAGTGCAGCAGGCGGATGCCCACGCTCATCGGCAGGCGGGCGATGGCCAGCAGCACGCCGTTGCGCAGCACGTCCTTCATCCGCAGCTTGTAGGTGACGATCAGCGGATACATGTAGGTCACGGAGATCGCCCACAGCGCGCCGATGGCGGCCACCAGCACCTGGGGAATCGTCATGAAGGGCTGCTCAACGGCCAGCTGGCCGTAGAAGCGCCACGCCATGTACACGATGATCGGCATGAAGCCGGTGATCAGGGAGATGACCAGGCTCTGCTTCCAGTTCTCCTTCACCGCGTCCTTGAAATCCGACCAGATGAAGGCGTGCTCCGAGCGCGACCAGTGCTGCGTGACATAGCACACGCCGGCGGTGACGGGGCCGGTGATGGCGATGGCGGGAACCAGCAGCAGCAGGGTGATCATCAGGAAGCCCTGCAGATTGTCGCCGACCTGCTTCGCGCTGAGCACCGGCAGCTTCTCCTTGTAGTAGCTCGCCGCCGGGTCGTCCGCGCTGATCGTTCCGGCCGCCACCTCGGCCTGGTATTCGTCCACCATCTGCGTCTGGTAGGAGGTGCCGTCGCCCCTGTCCATCTGGTTGACCTGATTCATCACGCCGACGACCAGGTATACCAGCAGGAAGATGGTCGGCACCCAGATGAGCACGTGCATCAGGTTCAGCCGCACCAGCTGGGCAAAGCGCGTGCGCAGGTTGTCCCAGAACAGCTGCCACCGGTTGGACGGCAGGTCGTCAGGGGTAAAGTCGCCCTGCCCGCTTTTGCCGAAATAATAGCGATTCATCAGTTTGCCGAACATGTGCAGCCTCCTGTTTGCATTTGTTGGGGTGATTCAACGGGGAGTATACCACAAATTGCGGGAGGAGAAAAGCCCCTGGCGCATGAAAAAGGCGCCCCGCGCAGCGGAACGCCCTGTACGCTCTCTCGGACCGTCATTTCCCGCCCTGGCCTACGTGGTTCTCCACATAGAAGCGGATGATCTCTTCCATGATCTCATACCGCTCCATCCGGCAGATGATGGTGCGGGCATTGCCGAAGCTGGTGATGTAGGTGGGTTCCCCGGTGATCATGTAGCCGACCAGCTGGGTAATCGGATCATAGCCCTTGGCTTCCAGCTGGTGGTAGACATGCATCAGCACATCCTGCTGCATATTGCCGGAGAGGGAAACAGGCTCCATCACGCTGGTACGGATGGTATCCCCGCTCACCTGATCAGACATGAACACTCACTTCCTTTCACGGTTCATTATACACTGTTCATAACGGAATGCAAAGCATCGTATATTACAAAAGTCTTAAAATTCATTTAAATATGCGAAACATCTTCGCCCGCCGCTTCCGTTTCGCGCTGCGGAGAGAGGGCGGCCTCCCGGGCGGCGCGCATGGCCGCGGGGATCGCGAGGGCCCGCATCTCCTCCGGCGTGAACCACTGCCAGGGCGCGGCGGCCTCCCCATCGGCCCCGGCGTCGAAAAGGCGCATCTGCCACACCTTGTGGGTGAACACGTGGCGAGCCTCCCCCCGGGGGCTGAGCCCGCGCAGACGCAGGCCGGTCAGCCGGCGGACACGCCCGGCCAGGCCGGAGGCGGCGCCGCGCTCGATCATCGGGAAGACCCACAGCCCCTGCAGCAGGCGCTCGGTGCGGCGTCGCATCAGCACGCGATCCCCCTGGCGGAGGATCAGCACGTCCCAGAGCTCTTCCTTCGGCGGCCGCTTGACCGGCAGATTGGGCAGGCTCTCGGCGTCCCCCGCGGCGAAGGCGTCGCAGCGGGCCTGCAGCGGGCAGGCGTCGCAGTCGGGCGTGCCGGGGGTGCAGATGCCGCTGCCCAGATCCATCAGGGCCTGGTTGAAGTCGCCGGGGCGTTCCTGCGGCAGCATGTCCAGCACGGCCGCCTCCAGCCTTCGGCGGCCGGAGGGGGCGGTTGCGTCCTCCCGGATGCCCATGAGGCGGGAGGTGACACGGATGACATTGCCATCCAGGGCGGCGGCCCGCTCCCCGAAGGCGATGCTGGCGATGGCGCCGGCGGTGTAGGGCCCGATCCCCGCGATGCCGCGCAGCTCCGCCGCGGTGTGCGGCAGCTCGCCGCCATGCTCGGCCATGACCTGGCGGGCGCCCCGGTGCAGGTTGCGGGCGCGGCTGTAATAGCCCAGGCCCTCCCACAGCTTCAGCACCTCGTCCTCCCCGGCCTCCGCCAGCGAGGCGATGTCCGGAAAGCGGGCGAGGAAGCGGGCGTAATAGTCCTTCACGGTCTCCACGCGGGTCTGCTGCAGCATCGTCTCGGAAACCCAGGTCGCGTAGGCGTTGCGGATGCCGCGCCAGGGCAGGCTGCGGGCGCTCAGGTCATACCAGGCGAGGAGATCGCGGGCAATGTCGTTCATGGGCGCTCCCCTCCGCCGCTCACTTGGCGGGCTCGGCGGCATTGGCGGGGAAGATCAGCCGGATCGTGGTGCCCTCGCCGGGCGCGCTCTCCAGCTGCACCTGCGCGTGATGGTACTGCGCGCCGTGCTTCACGATGGACAGGCCCAGGCCGGTGCCGCCGATCTCCTGGGAGTGGCTCTTGTCAACGCGGTAGAACCGCTCGAAGACGCGGCTCTGATGCTCCTTGGCGATACCGATGCCCGTGTCGGCCACGGTGAGCACCGCGCTGCCGTCCTCCTGACGGTGGGTGCTGATGGTGACCTTGCCGCCGGGCCGGTTGTACTTGATCGCGTTGTCGCACAGGTTGTACACCATCTCGGTGAGCAGCCGCCACACGCCCTGCACCTCGCAGCGCTCGCCCTCCTGGACGAGGGAGACGTTCTGCTGGCGGGCGGCGTCGCGCAGGCTGTCCAGCACGCTGGTGGAGACCTCGTACAGATCCACCGGCACGAAGTCCGGCTCCTCCGCGTTCTCGTCCAGCTTGGACAGGCGGAGGATGTCGTCCACCAGGGCGATCAGCCGCTGGGATTCATGGTAGATGTCCGCGGAGAACTCCGGCACCTTGTCCGGGGAGACCATGCCCTGCGACATCAGCTCCGCGAAGCCGGAGATGGAGGTCAGCGGGGTGCGCAGCTCGTGGGAGACGTTGGCGGAGAACTCGCGCCGCAGCTGCTCCCGCTGCAGGTCCTCCTCGCGGATGGTCAGGCTCTGCTCCTGAATGCGCTGCACCAGCGGCACCAGCTCCGGGTAGGGGCAGGCGTCCGGGTCCTCCAGATCCATGGAGTTGATGGGCCGGACGATCTGCCGGGCGGCGCGGAAGGACAGCACGATGGAGAACAGCAGCAGCAGCACCAGCACCCACAGCATGGGCACCATGGAGGTCAGCGCGTGGCCGATGGCGCTCATCGGGCGGGAGAGCCGCAGCACGCTGCCGTCCTCCAGCCGCAGGGCGTAGTACATCGCGGTGTCGCCGCTGGCCTCGCTCTGGCGGATGCTGTGCCCCTCGCCCTCCGAGAGGGCCTGCGCGACCTCCTCCTCATCAGCCTGGGAGGGCAGGGAGGTGCCGTGCACGCTGTCGAAGCGCACGCCGCCGTCCGCGCTGATCCAGGTGACGCGGTTGAGGCCGTCCAGCCGGGAGAGGTACGCCTCCCCGGAGAGGGCCAGCCCCTCCGCGGCGTAGGCGGTCTCCTCCCGCAGCGCGGTGTAGGTCTCCTCCCGCGCCTGGGAGTACTGCAGGCCGAAGAACAGTGCCGCGCACATCAGCAGCACCACGCAGCCCACGAGGAAGGTGTTGCGGAAAATCATTCTGACCATGGGAGCCTCCGGATGTCACAGAAAGAATCGATGCCAGTGGAATTCATGTCTCGCTCCCGCCTGCGCCCTGGGGCGGACAGTAGCGGTAGCCCACGCCGCGGACGGTCTCGATGCCCTCGCCGGCCTCGCCGAGCTTGGCGCGCAGCGTGCGGATGTGCACGTCGAGGGTGCGGTTCTCCCGCTCGGCGGCCAGGCCCCACACGCGGTCCATCAGCACGTCGCGGGTCAGCACGCGCCCCGGATGCTCCAGCAGCAGGCAGAGCAGCTGGAACTCCTTGTACGTCAGGTGCACGGCCTCGCCGCCGGCGAAGACCTCATGCCGGTCCGGCTGCACTGTCAGATTGCCGAAGCGGTATTCCTCGGCGCTATCCCGGGCTTCCGCCCGCCGCAGCACCGCCCGCACCCGCGCCACCAGCTCCATCATGCCAAAGGGCTTGGAGATGTAGTCGTCAGCCCCGGCGTCCAGGCCCTCCACGCGGTCGAACTCGGTATCCTTGGCCGTCAGCATCACGACAGGCAGGGAGGCGGTGGCCGGCCGTCTGCGCAGGCGGCGCAGGATGGAGATGCCGTCCTCCTCCGGCAGCATGATGTCCAAAAGCACCAGCTGCGGCTTTTCTTCGGCCATCGCCTGCCAGAAGGCGGAGGGCAGCGCGAAGCCCCGGGCCTCGAACTGCTGGCTCTGCAGGGCATACACGACCAGTTTGCGGATGCTGTCGTCATCCTCGAGCAGATAGATCAATGCGGGTCTCCTCTCCGTTCCGGCGGCGCAGGCGGAAAAACAGCTCATACATATGTGCCGCATTCATATCATACCACAGCGCGCAGGGTTTGACCAGCGGGAAGACAGATTTCACATGGATTTAACATGGCCGGATTTCGGATTTAACAAGCGCATGCTACAATGGGGCTGTATACGTAAGGAGGAAAGGCATGGGCATTTCGGAAATCATCGGGCTGCTCAGCGGCGTGGCGCTGTTCCTGTACGGCATGTCGCTGATGGGGGAGGGGCTGAAGCAGGTGTCCGGCAACAAGCTGGCGCCGATCCTGTTCAAGCTCTCAAGTACGCAGGTCAAGGGTGTGCTCTTCGGCACCGGCGTGACCGCGGTGATTCAGTCGTCCTGCGCGACGGCGGTCATGACCGTGGGCTTTGTCAATTCCGGCATGATGAAGCTGCGGCAGGCGGTGGCGGTGATTCTCGGCGCGATTCTGGGCACCAGCGTGACCGGCTGGGTCATCTGCCTGGGCTACCTGGAGGGCGCTGACGGCATCGCCTCGCTGCTGTCCACGGCTACGCTGACGGGCATTGTGGCCCTCATCGGCATGCTGCTGCGCATGTTCGGCAAAAAGCGCTCCACGATCCAGATCGGCAACATCTGCATGGGCTTTGCCATCCTGATGTTCGGCATGAGCACCATGAGCGGCTCGGTCAGCGCGCTGGGCGACGCGCCGTGGTTCCGCACGCTGCTCACGCAGATGAGCCATCCGGCGCTGGGCATCCTGGTGGGCATCGTCATTACGGCCCTGCTGCAGTCTGCCTCGGCGGCGGTCGGCATCCTGCAGGCCCTGTCGGTGACCGGCGCGATGACGCTGGAGGCCGCGGTGCCGCTGTTCCTCGGCGTGACGATCGGCGCCTCGGCCCCGGTGCTGCTCTCCGCCCTGGGCGCCAACGTGAGCGGCAAGCGCACCGCCATGGTCTATCTGGTCGCCTCCTTCCTGGGCGCGATGGCCGTGGCTGCGCTGTTCTACATCCTGGACGGGATCCTGGAATTCGGCTTCCTGGACACCGTGATGAATCCCTTCCTGATGGCGGAGGTGAACTCCCTGCTCCGCCTGGCGATCGTCCTGCTGCTGATGCCCTTCACCGACGTCATCGAGATGATTGTCACCCTGATGGTGCCGGACAAGAAGAAGGAGGGCGAGAAGGAGATCCAGCTGGAGGAGCGCTTCATCGCCCATCCCGCGCTGGCTATCGCCCAGTGCCGCCTGGTCATCGGCGACATGGCCCGCCTGGCGGAGAAGGCGGTGCTGGCGGCGGACGACCTGATCTGGCATTACAGCGATGAGGGCTTCGCCCGCGTGCAGCATATGGAGGAGGAGGCCGACCGCTATGAGGATGTGCTCGGCACCTACCTGGCGAAGCTGACCGGCCGCCCCCTGGCGGAGCAGCAGAGCCGCGAGGTCTCCAAATTCCTGCACGTGCTGACCGATTTCGAGCGGCTGACCGACCACGCCCTGAACATCGCCGGCAGCGCGCAGGAGCGCCATGAGAAGCGCGTCAGCTTCTCCGAGAAGGCCCAGCAGGAGCTGCGCGTGCTGACCAGCGCCGTGGCGGAGGCGGTGCAGCTGACCGTGCAGGCCTTCACGACCGGCGACCTGGCGGAGGCCCATCGCATCGAGCCGCTGGAGAGCGTGATCGACGAGCTGTGCGACCAGATGAAGCTGAACCATGTGGAGCGCCTGCAGCAGCAGGACTGCACGATCATGAACGGCTTCATCTTCAACGACCTGCTGACGAACTTCGAGCGAGTCGGCGACCACTGCTCCAATGTGGCCGTGGCGATGATCGAGCTGGACATCGGCCGCTTCGACACCCACGAGTACCTGGACAAGCTGAAGGAGAAGCAGACCCGGGACTTCACCGAGATGGTGGCCGAGTTCCGCAGCCGGTACGCCCTGCAGTGACGGAAAGATGATTGTTAGCACTCGATGTCGTCGAGTGCTAGTTTTCTATTGCAATTGTCCGGAAACAGTGCTACAATGCGTTTGCGGCGAAAGCCGGCAAAAGGAGGAAACAGGCATGGCAATCGAAAGAGAACACGGCAGCGTCTCCATTGAGGCGGAAAATATCATGCCAGTCATCAAGCGGTGGCTGTATTCGGACAAGGACATCTTCCTGCGCGAGGCAGTTTCCAACGGCTGCGACGCCATCACGAAATACCGCATGACCCATCCGGGCACCGCGGAGGAGATGCGGGTGGCGGTCACCGTTGATCCGGAGAAGAAGGAGATTCGCATCGAAGACACCGGCATCGGCATGACGGCGGACGAGGTGCGGCGCTACATCAACCAGGTGGCCTTCTCCAGCGCGGCGGAATTCCTGAAGAAGTTCGAGGGCCAGGAGGGCAAGGGCGACATCATCGGCCACTTTGGCCTGGGCTTCTACTCGGTGTTCATGGTGTCGGAAAAGGTGGAGATCGAGACCCTCTCCTGCGAGGAGGGCGCGGCGCCCGTGCACTGGGTCAGCGAGGACGGCATGACCTTCGACATGGACGAGGGACACCGCACGGAGCACGGCACCACGATCATCCTGCACATCAGCGAGGAGGAGAAGGAATTCCTGGAGGGCTCCCGGGTGCGCGAGGTGCTGACACGCTACTGCGCGTACATGGCCAGCCCTGTGACCTTCTTCGACGTGTCCGCCAAGCCGGTGGAGCGCCAGGTGCCGGTGGAGGGCGAGACGAATGAGGACGGCTCGCCGAAGATGACCACGGTCACCGAGGAGCCCAAGCCGGAGCAGGTGAACGACACGAACCCGCTGTGGCTGCACCGCCCGGCGGACTGCACGGACGAGGAGTACCGGGCCTTCTATCACAAAATGTTCAGCGACATGGACGACCCGCTGTTCTGGATCCATCTGAACGTGGACTATCCCTTCAACCTGAAGGGCATCCTCTACTTCCCGAAGCTGCGGGAGCGCTTCGGCGTGCGCGAGGGGCAGATCAAGCTGTTCTCCGGCCAGGTCTTCGTCGCGGACAACATCAAGGAGATCATCCCCGAATTCCTGCTGCTGCTGCGCGGCGTGATCGACTGCCCGGACATCCCGCTGAACGTCAGCCGCTCCTTCCTGCAGAACGACGGCTTCGTGAAGAAGCTGAGCGCCCATATCACGAAGAAGGTGGCCGACCGCCTGAACAGCCTGATGACCGGCGACCGCGCGGCCTATGAGAGCTACTGGGACGACATCGCGCCCTTCGTGAAGTACGGCTGCATGACCGACAGCAAGTTCTTCAGCCAGGTGAAGGACTCCCTGCTGTTCCACCTGACCGACGGGAAGTACAAGTCCCTGGAGGAGTACAAGGCGGACAACGCGGAGAAGGCGCCGGGCAAGCTCTACTACACCAGCGACGCGAAGCGCCAGGCGGCCTCGGTGGCCCTGTATACCTCCCGCGGCATCGACGTGGCGATCCTGGACTATCCGGAGCTGGACGCGAACTTCATGAGCTTCATGGAGCACGGCGCCGGCGAGACGGGGGTGACCTTCGCCCGCGTGGACGCCGATGTCAGCGGCCTGACCGAGGAGAGCGAGGAGGGCAGCGGTCTGGATGCCGATAAGCTGCAGACGCTCTTCCGCGACGCCCTGGGCCAGCCGGAGCTGGAGGTGCAGCTCTCCGCCATGGCCGACGCGGAGCTGACCGCCGTGGTCACCCAGGATGAGCAGATGCGCCGCTTTGTGGAGGCCTACCGCATGAAGGACTTCCCGGCGCGCTACACCCTGGTGCTCAACCGCCGCAGCCCCACCGTGCAGGCCCTGGCGGAGCGCGACCCCGCCGACGAGACCACGAAGCTGCTCTGCGCGCAGATCTACGACATCGCCCGCATGGCCGCCCATCCGCTGGAGGGCGAGGAGATCACGGCCTTCCTGAAGCGCTCCCAGCAGCTGCTGGGGCTGATCTCAAAGGCCTGAACCCCTTCTTTCCCCTGATAAGGAACCACAAAAGGAGCACCCGCTGAGAAACGGGCGCTCCTTCTTTGGTTGGCTTTGCAGGGGATCCGGCGGCTTACTGCTTGTCCAGCTTCTCGACGATGTCGTCCACCGTGTCCGCGGCCTGCTTTCCGGCGGCGGTGACGCGATCCAGCGCCTCCTGTATGGAGGAATAGGCCTCGGAGGGGGCTTCGGCCTCCTCGGTGTCCGGCATGTCGATCACGGGCAGGGTGACGTCGGCGGCAGGGGCCTCCTCCGGCGTTTCCTCCAGCTCGATGGCCACCGGGTTCGGGACCGGCTGGGGAGCTTCCGCCTGGGGCTCGGCCACAGGCTCCGCTTCCTCGGGCACCTCGATGACCGGCGCGGCCGGGGCCTGCTCCGCGGCTTCACCCTGGGCCGCTGCCCGCTCGGCGCGCAGACGATCCAGCTCGGCGTCCGCCTCGGCGACCTGCTCCAGCAGGGTCACCAGCTCCGCAGGGAACTGTGCGCCATGCTTCCACATCTCGTAGGCCCGGGCGCCGAAGCCGCGCAGAATCTCGGACTTCCGGTTGTTCAGGTTCAGCTCGTCCACCTTGAAGCGGGTGGTGGAGGCGAGGGTGCTGGCGGCGTTGCCGACAGCTTCCATGCCCTTGGAAAAGAGGGATTTCACGGTGGATCCAAAGTCAGGCATGAATCATTCTCCTCTCTGGCGGCGCATTCCGGCTCACCAGTGCAGCAGCAGGCTTCCCGGCCGCATCTCGAAGGTCACACTGGCCATGCCGCTGATTTCGCCGTCCGTCTGTACGCGCAGGCTGTCGCCGCGCAGGGTCACGCGGTCGCACAGCAGGTGGCGGGTGAAGGGAAAGGTCAACACTTTCCGGCTCATCAGGCCGGGCAGATAGAAGGGAATCTTCCAGCGCGGCACATGGCCGACCAGCACCAGATCCAGCTTGCCGTCGTCGGGCCGGGCGTCCGGGCAGATGGGGATCCCGCCGCCGATCCAGCGGCCGTTGGCCACCGCGCAGATCAGCGCCTGCTCGTCGGACTCATGCCCGTCCACGTTCAGATGCAGCTGTACAGGCCGGTAATGCCATATGGCCTGCAGCAGCCCCAGCAGATAGGGCAGCAGCCCGTGAAAGCGCCGCTTGAAGCGCTCGGCGTGATCCAGCACCATCACGTCAAAGCCGGTGCCGCACACGTTCAGGAAGGCCTTGCCGTTCGCCAGGCCGATGTCGATGGGGCGGGCAGGCTTCTCCAGCAGGAAGTGCAGGGCTTCCACCGGATCCGCGGGGATGCCGGTGGTCTTGATGAAATCGTTGCCCGTCCCGGCCGGGATGATGCCCAGCGCGGCCCCGGTGCCGAGCAGTCCGCTGGCCACCTCGGAGGCTGTGCCGTCACCGCCGACGGAGACCACGGTCTCGCCGGGCCGGGCGGCTTCCCGCGCCAGCGCCTCCGCCCCGTGCGCCTCACCGGTGTGGAGGAAGACTGCTTCCCTGCCCAGCCGGTCCAGCTCCGCGCGGAGCCGCTTCTCCGCCTCCAGGGCGGCGCCGACCCCGGCGACGGGGTTGACGATGAAGGTCAGCATGGCTTACTTCGCCTGCAGGATGCGCTCCGCGATCTGCGCGCCGGAGAGGCCGTACTCGCGCAGCAGGTCGGCGGGCTTGCCGCTCTGGCCGAAGCAGTCGTTGATGCCGATCTTCTCGAAGACGAAGCTGCCGCTGCCGCACAGGCAGCTGGCCACCGCGTCGCCCAGGCCGCCGATGACGGAGTGCTCCTCCACGACGAAGACCCGGCCGCACTTCTTCGCATAGGCGCGGGTGATCTCCTCGTCAAAGGGCTTGATGGTGGGGAAGGTGACGAGGGCGGCGTCCACGCCCTTCTCGCCCAGGGCCTTCACGGCCTCCAGGGTGTGCTCCAGCATGATGCCGGTGGTGAAGATGACGCAGTCCGCGCCGTCCTTCACGACGTAGCCCTTGCCGACCTCGAAGGCGTGGGGCTCATAGACGGGGGAGGGCAGGCGGGCGGTGCGGATGAACACCGGGCCGTCGATCTCGGCGGCGGCGCGCACGCACTGCAGGGTTTCGTTGGCGTCGGTGGGGGCGAAAATGGTCATGCCGGGCAGCACCCGCATCAGCGCCAGATCCTCGATGGCCTGGTGGCTGCCGCCGTCCTCGCCCAGGGTAATGCCCGCGTGGGAGAAGCCGAACTTCACGTTGAAGTGGGGATAGCACACGCCGTTGCGGATCTGGTCATAGCAGCGGCCCGCGAACACCGCGAAGGTGGAGCAGAAGGGGATCAGCCCCATGGTGCTCATGCCGGCGGCGATGTCGACCATGTCGGCCTCGGCGATGCCGCAGTCATAGTGCCGCTCCGGATAGGCGGAGCGGAAGGCGTTGGTCATGGTGGCGGCGGCCAGGTCGGCATCCAGCACGACGACGCGGTCATTCTCCCCGCCCAGCTGCACGAGGGCCTTGCCATAGGCCACGCGGGTGGATTCCTTTTCGCCTGTGGGCGTCAGATGGATGGTGTTGCTCATTTTCTCAGCCCTCCAGTTCCTTCAGTGCCTGCGCTGCCTGTTCCGCGTTGGGCGCCTTGCCGTGCCAGCCGACCTGGCCCTCCATGAAGGAGACGCCCTTGCCCTTGAGCGTGTGCAGGAAGACAAGGCGCGGCTTGCCGGGGCAGGCGGGGGTGTGCAGGGCGTCGAGCACCTGCTGCATGTCGTTGCCGTCCGCGACCTCCACGATGTCATAGCCGAAGGCGGCGAACTTTGCGCGCACATCGCCCAGGCTCATGACCTGCTCGTTGGTGCCGTCGATCTGCATGCCGTTGTAGTCGAAGATGACGGTCAGATTGTCCAGCTTGTAGTGGGCCGCGGCCATGGAGGCCTCCCAGACCAGACCCTCGTCGCTCTCGCCGTCGCCGATCATCGTGTAGACGTGGCAGGGGTTGCCGGTGTGCTTCGCGCCCAGCGCCATGCCCACGGCGATGGAGATGCCCTGGCCCAGGGAGCCGGTGGAGGCGTCGACGCCGGGGCACTTCTTGGTGTCCGGGTGGCCCTGCAGGATGCCGTGGAGCTGACGGAAGCCGTCGAACTCCTCGCGGCCGAAGAAGCCGCGCTCGCACAGCGTGCCGTAGAGCGCGGGCGCCGCGTGGCCCTTGGAGAGCACGAAGCGGTCGCGGTTCGGGTTCTTGTCGTCCTTGGGATCGACGCCTTGCATCACGTCAAAATACAGGGCGACCAGGGCCTCCGTGCAGCTCAGGGATCCGCCGGGATGTCCCGCGCCGGCCTTGTTGGTCATGATGATGATGTCCCGCCGCACCTGACGGGCCACCGCCTGGAGCTCCTGAACGTTCATTGCGCTTCCTCCTCGGTATCATCCGGCTTCATCGCCGTATTTATGTTTGCCTTGCTTCATTATAATGGAGCCGTCCCGCCTTGTCAAGAACGCCTGATGGCCAGTTTCATGCACTCCGGCCTTATCCCGCCGCATGCACCCCATGTGGAAACCATCTGCCCCCAGAGAATGGGCTTTTAGGAAAGATGGGGGTCTGGGGGAAGGAAACCCCTTTTCGGCCTCGAAAAGGGTTTCCTTCCCCCAGGAAGCCGCGCAGCGCTTACCCCTTTGCCGGCACCGCGGTGCTCTCGTCGTAGGCGGCCAGAACCTCGCGGGTGTCGCCGGTCATCATGATCTGCCCCTCGTTGATCCAGGCGGCCTTCCGGCACAGCCGCTGCACGGAGGCGGCGGAGTGGGAGACGAACAGCAGCGTGGTGCCGCCGGAGAGCATCTCCTCGATGCGGCCCTCGCAGCGCGCCTGGAAGGCCTTGTCGCCGGTGGAGAGCACCTCGTCGGCGATCAGGATATCCGGATGGGCGCTGGTCGCCACGGCGAAGCCCAGCCGGGCCTTCATACCGGAGGAGTAATTCTTGATCGGCACGTCGAGGAAGTCCTTCAGCCCGGAGAAGTCCACGATGTCGTCGAAGGCAGCGGCGATATCCCGCTTGCTCATGCCGAGGATCAGCCCGTTCATGGTGATGTTCTCCCGGCCGGTCAGTTCTCCGTCAAAGCCGGCGCCCAGTTCCAGCAGCGGGGCGATGCGGCCGTCCACCCGCACGGTGCCGCGGTAGGGGCGGAGGATGCCGGTGATCAGCTTCAGCAGGGTGGATTTGCCCGAGCCGTTGCGGCCCACCAGCCCCATGCTCTCCCCGGCCTGCATCCGCAGCGACACGCCGCGCAGGGCGAAGAACTCCTGGAACAGCAGCTCCCGGTGCGTGAGGGCATAAAAGTATTCCTTCGCGCTCATGGGCTTTTGCATGGCCAGGTTGAAGCGCACCCAGGCGTCGTTGACTTCGATCACATACTGCGACATGTGCATTCCTCCCCGTCACACATAGAGGATCAGGGTGTCCCTGCTCTTCCAGTAGCTGGTGAGGCCGATGGCGAGGAAGAGCAGCGCGGCGGCCGTCCCGTGCCAGAACAGCCCCGCCTCGGGCCACTGGTGGTAGAGGAAGAGGTCGCGCATCTGCTGGACATAGAAGTAGGCGGGGTTCCAGTTCGTGATGGCGCTGCTCAGCCCCTCCGGCAGGGAGACGATCGGATAGAACACCGGCGTCAGGTACATCCACGCGGTGCAGAAGGCGGTGTAGAGGAAGTCCGTATCGCGCACGCGGGCGCTGCACTGGGCGAGGAACAGGCCCAGCCCGAAGCAGAAGGTGAACAGCTGGGCCAGCAGCACCGGCAGGAACAGGGCATGGATCGAAACCGGCGTGCGGGTGAAGAGCAGCACGATGATGAAGGCGACGCAGTTGAAGCCGAAGTCCACCACGGCGGTGCTGAAATTCGCCAGCGGGAACACGTAGATCGGGATGCGGGCCTTGCGCAGCAGCGGGCCGTTGGAACGGATGGAGCGCTCCACCGACTGGGTGGAGGTGGTGATGAAGGTGTAGATCATGCGCCCGGTGAACAGATAGACCGGATAATTTTCGATGTTGTTGTGGAACATGGTGGAAAACACCGCGTTCAGGATGAGCATCACCAGCAGCGGGTTCAGCACGCACCAGATATAGCCCAGGATGGAGCGGCGGTATTTCTTTTTCATTTCCCGGGAAACCAGATTCTGCACCAGGGGGAAGAACTTTCTGCCGTTGCGCACGGCCAGCCCGAGTTGGGTGAACAGCTGCATTCGTCTCCCGCCTCCTTTCGTGTCTTGGGTGCCGGCTGTATTGTACAACATTGCGCGGCTTTCATCAAGAGGGCGGGAAAGGGGGGGGGGCAAGCCCGGCGCGGAAATCGGGGGCGGGGCGGGATTCGTGATTGCGAAAAGCCGCGGGATGGTTTATAATGACGACAGCCGTTTTTCACGGCGGAAATGAGGGGCATAAAGTATGGAAAAGTCCTGTGAGGAAATCCGCGCGGAGGCTGAGGGCCTGCTCGCCTTTCTGAAAAAGTCGCCGACCTGCTATCACGCCGTCGCCGCGGCCGAGGAGCTGCTCCCCGGCTTCACCCGCCTGGAGGAGGGCGAGAAGTGGCAGCTCGTCCCGGGCGGGCGGTATTATGTCACCCGCAACCGTTCCTCGCTGATCGCATTCATCCTGCCGACGGGCCGCCTGGAGGCCTGGCAGCTGACCGCCAGCCACTCCGACTCGCCCACCTTCAAGGTCAAGGAGAACGCCGAGGTCACCGTGCGGGGCAAGTATGTGCAGCTGGACACGGAGCGCTACGGCGGGCTGATCCTGGGCAGCTGGGTGGACCGGCCGCTGTCCGTGGCCGGGCGGGTGATGGTGCGCGATGGGGCGGGCCTGCACAGCCGGCTGGTCTGCGTGGACCGCGACCTGTGCGTGATCCCCAACGTGGCCATCCACATGAACCGGCAGATCAATGAGGGCTACAAGTATCAGCCGCATATCGACCTGTATCCGCTCTGGGGCGGCGGCGACGCGGCGGGCAGCTTCCGCCGCGTGATCGCGGAGGCGGCCGGCGTCGCGGAAGACGCCATCTGCGGGACGGATCTGTTCCTGTACAGCCGCACGCCCGGCGCCGTCTGGGGGCCGCAGGGCGAATTCCTCTCCGCCGGCCGCCTGGACGATCTGGAATGCGTCTACGCGGCCCTGCGCGCCATCGCGGCCTCGGAGAGCGCGGAGCACCACGCGAACGTGGCCTGCGTCTTCGACAATGAGGAGGTGGGCTCCACCACCAAGCAGGGCGCGAATTCCACCTTCCTGGAGGACGTGCTGCGGCGGATCTCCCTGGGCTGCGGGCTGGACGCCGAGGAGCACCTGGCCGCGCTGGCCGGCAGCTTCATGCTCTCCGCCGACAACGCCCACGCCATGCACCCGAACCACCCCGAGTTCTCCGACCCGAACAACTGCGCCTTCATGAACGAGGGCGTGGTCGTCAAATACAACGCGAATCAGAAATACACCACCGACGCGGTCTCCCGGGCGGTCTTCGGCGAGATCTGCGCGGCGGCGGGCGTGCCGGTGCAGCACTATGCGAACCGCTCCGACATGGCCGGCGGCGGCACCCTGGGCAACATCTCCGGCACCCATGTGTCCATCAACACGGTGGACATCGGCCTGGCGCAGCTGGCCATGCACTCCTGCTACGAGACCGCCGGCACCCGCGACCTGGGCTGGATGATCGACGCCATGCGCGCCTTCCACGCCCGGCCGGTGCGCCGCCTGCGGGACGGGGAGTACAGCCTGTGACGGCGGAGGGCTGGACGCTGCGCCCCATCGCCCATATGCGGAACGGCTTCGCGGACAAGTTTGGCCTGCCGCGGCAGAGCGGGCTGGCGGAGGAGATCCCCGGCGAGATCGTCTTCCTGCCGGAATTCCGCGTGCGGGAGGCCTTCCGCGGGCTGGAGCAGTGCAGCCATCTGTGGCTGGTGTGGGTGTTCGACCGGGCCGCGCGCTCCGGCTGGTCGCCGACGGTGCGGCCGCCGAGGCTGGGCGGCAACACCCGCGTGGGCGTGTTCGCGACGCGCTCGCCCTTCCGGCCCAATCCGGTCGGCCTGAGCTGTGTCCGGCTGGAGCGGGTGGATTTTGATGCGCCGGAGGGGCCGGTGCTCCATGTGCGGGGCGCGGATCTGGCCGACGGCACGCCGATCCTGGATGTGAAGCCCTACCTCCCCTATGCCGACAGCCGCCCGGACGCCCGCGCCGGCCTGTATGACCCGCTAGGCGATCAGCGGCTGCGGGTGGTGCTGCCGGAGGCATTGACTGCGGGCCTGCCGGAGGAGACGCTGCGCGCGGCGCGGGAGATTCTCTCGCGGGATCCGCGCCCCGGCTATCAGCACGACCCGGCGCGGCGCTACGGCCTGGGCTATGGCGGCTATGACTTCCGCTTCACGGTCGACGGGGATACGCTGACCGTGGCGGAGATCTGCCCGTCCAGCCCTGCAAATACGAATACGGAGGAAGCCACGTGAGCTATTTTCACGATCTCACCACCACCTTCCTGCCGCGCTGCCGCCGCTTCCAGAGGAGGGACAGCGCCGCCTGGCTGACCCATCAGCTGGAGCTGCTCGGCGTGCAGGCGCGGGAGGAGCGCTGCGGGTTCCGGGGCCGGCACAGACACATTGTGACCGGGCGGGAGGGGACGGTGCGGATCACCTTTGTCACCCATTATGACACCGGCGGCTTCGTGCTCTATCCCACGATGCGCTACCCGGACAATCCCTTCATGCGCTTTGTGCACGGGGCGATCCTGACCGCGCTGTACCTGCTGCTGGCGACGCTGGCGATGGTGGCGGTGCTGCAGCTCCGCCCGGGCCTGCCGGTGCCGCTGATGCTCGACATCTTCTACGGCTCGATCCCCCTCCTCGTCTGGCTGCGGCGCAAGGCTGTCCCGGCGCGCCCCAGCATGAACGCCTCCTCCGGCTGCGCGGCCGTGCTGGAGGCCCTGGCCGCCATGACGCCCGAACAGCGGCAGCAGGTGCGCTGCGTCTTCTGCGACAACGGCGACTCCAGCCGCAATTCCCTGTACCGCTGGCATGTGAAGACGATGGGTTCGGCAACGAGGGCCTATCCCGGCCTCACCGTGCTGGTGGACTGGGTGGGCGACGGGGATGAGCTGGTTCTCATCGCGGGGAAGGCTGCCCGGCCGGAGCACAATCCCCTGGCCGCCCGCCTGCAGCAGTTGCTGGAGGAGGCTTCGCCCCACGGGCAGCGGATGAAGGTGACCTGGGTGAAGCCCGGCCCCTGGAGTTCCGAGAACAACCTCGACACGTGCTTCCCGGAGCACGTCACGGTGATGGCCTGCCGCCGCTGGAAGCTGGTGGGCCGCGTGATCCCCTTCCTGCACACGCCGCTGGACCGCCGCGCCAGTGAGGCGCAGGTGGCCGCCGTCGGGCAGCAGCTGGCCCGCCTGGTGCCCGTCGGGCGGGAGCTGGGCCAGGGGGCT
Source organism: uncultured Clostridia bacterium (assembly GCA_946538975.1). Classification (GTDB taxonomy): domain Bacteria; phylum Bacillota; class Clostridia; order Christensenellales; family Aristaeellaceae; genus RUG11272. The sequence continues at coordinate 42,632 of CAMNHF010000003.1, forward strand.
GTGGGCAGGCCGCTGCAGCGGGGATGGATTTCCGTGCAGCGCGCGGTGCGGCAGAAGGACGCCGGCGGTCAGGCGGCGCAGTTCACCGAGCCCGATCTGGATGCGGCAGCCCGGCAGAAGGAGGACGCGGCGCCTGCCGCCCCCCTCAGACAGAGCGAATTCCCCAGCCAGAAGGACGAGTTCGCCGTGACCCGCGTGCACACCCTGCCCGGCGATGACGAGAATCAGTACTGAGGCGGTCAAAGTCCCGGAAAAGCGATTGCGGGACGCGCCCGGATTTGCTATAATGTCTGCGGATGGCAGAATTGAGGCCTGGAGGTGTCGATGATGATGCGCGGCCCGGAGATCCGCTGTGTGTTCACCTATTCCTATCGCGCGGCGGCGCCGCAGAACCCCGACGAGGGCGGCTTTTCGCTCAACCTGTTTGACAGCGACGTGCTGGATTTCTCCGTCTACAGCACCGCCGGCGAGCAGCTTGTGCGGCATCGCTTCCAGGTACAGCAGAACACGGCGGGCACCGTGCTGCGGATCATCGAATGGTCGCGCTGGTGGCTGGACCGGATGCCCAAGCACATGAGCGAGGGGGAGACCGCCGCGCAGAGCCACATGGTGATGGGCTTTGCGGGCACGAGCATGTTCTGCCTGGACGATCTGGAAACCATCCTGCGGGCGCCTTTCGGCTCCCAGCGCGGGCACTTCAGCCGCCAGCTGCTGGGCCTGCTGGAGGATCTGGCGGCGGTGCTGGCCTCGCAGGGCATCACCTTCACGCCGGACAGCTTCAGCTGGGATGGGCAGCGCGTGCGGCCCATCTCGACCGAGCAGGCCCGGAGCCGCGGGCAGACCGGCCGCAATCAGGCCATCTGAGGGGGATGAGGGATGAAATACCTTCGCCGCTTCCTCGGCTTTGTGTTTTCGCATCTGCTGGTGCTGGTGCTGGTGCTCTCGCTGATGACGGTCGCCTTCTACTACGCGATGAACCTGACCAACATCCAGGTGGTGGTCAAGGACGGGATGGCGCGGCGGGCGCAGGTCATCATGATGGAGGAGGACACCGCGGAGCTGAACAAGTACTTCCAGCGGACCTTCCTGGAGCATGACACGGCGCTGATCGCCGCGCTGCAGGGGGCTTCGCCGTACCGGGATTACAACGTGCGGGGCATCGACCACCGCATCGACATGGGCTTTTTCTGGCTGTGGCCCTGGGATGACACGGCCCGCCTGGAGATTGTGGAGCGCATTCCCTCCATCGACGGCCGCGCCAAGGCAGCCAAGGCGGATCAGCTGGTGGCGGAGGGCGGGGCGTCGGCCCTGTATCCGCCGCAGTGGCAGAGCTGCCGCTACCGGGCGGTGCTGGTGCGGGAGAACGGCCAATGGCGCATCCGCAGCCTGTCACTGATGGAAGAACTGGAGGACAACGGACGATGAGAGCGGTTCAGACCCTGCCCGAGGGTTACGAGGCGGGGGAGCGGGTGGATCTGCAGCATGACAAGGCCACGGCAGTCCGGGTGAATGTGCTGAGCTTTCTCCTGGCGGTGCCGCCGGCCCTGCTGATGTTCCTCCTCCGGCCGGAGGGGTCAGCCTTCTGGGAAGGGGAGAACGGCAGCCGGCTGCTGAAGCTGGCGGTGATGCTGCTGGGCTATGTGGTCTACATCGTGTTGCACGAGCTGACCCACGCGGCGGTCATGAAGCTGACGGGCGGCGGCAAGGTGCGCTTCGGCTTCACCGGCATGTACGCCTACGCGGGCAGCGAGGGCGACTGGTTCGACCGGAGCGCCTATGTCTGCATTGCGCTGGCGCCGCTGGTGGTGTGGGGCGTGATCTTCGCGGTGATGCAGGCGGTGATCAGCCCCGATTGGTACTGGATCGTTGGCCTGTGGCAGCTGGGCAATATCTCCGGCGCGGCCGGCGACATCTACGTGACCGTCAAAACCCTGCGCTCCCCGGCGGACGTCCTCGTGCGGGACACCGGCTTGGAGATGGGCTACTGGCAGCGGAAGGCCTGAGCCGCCCACGTGCATGGGAGAATTTGACAAAACCGGAAAACTGTGCTATATGAAAACTGCCCGGCCCGGAGAACAAAAAGAGGCCGGAGAAAGAGGACGCGCATGAAGAACAAGCTGTTGTGCAAACTGACCGCCGCCGTGCTGCTGCTGACCCTGCTCACCGGCGCCGCCGTGGCCCATGCCGATGCGCTGGAGGAGATCCGCGCGCGCGGGTATATCGTCATCGCCACCGAGGGCGACTGGGCGCCCTGGACCTACCATAACGAGGAGAACAAGCTGGTCGGCCTGGACGTGGAAATCGGTCTGGCCATCGCGGAATACATCGGCGTGGAAGCCCGCTTTGAGGAGACCCAGTGGGACGCCATCCTCTCCGGCGTGGATTCCGGCCGCTTCGACATCGCCTGCAACGGCGTCGGCTACACCGCGGAGCGGGCGGAGAAGTACAATTTCTCCACGCCCTATGTGTACACCCACATGGTGCTGGTCGTCCGCAGCGACAACGACAGCATCCACAGCTTTGAGGATCTGGCCGGCAGGAAGACCGCCAACACCGCCTCCAGCACCTATGCCGTCATCGCGCGGGAATACGGCGCGGAGGTGGTCGGCGTGGACGCGCTGGCGGACACCCTGCAGTTGGTGATGCAGGGCCGCGTGGACGCCACAATCAACTCCCAGGTGACCATCAACGACTATATGATGGTGCATCCCGAATCGCCGCTGAAGATCGTCGCGGAGTCCGAGGGCGAGCCCGTGGTCATCCCGGTGCGCAAGAGCGAGGAGACCGACAGCCTGCTGGCCGTCATCAACGAGGCGCTGGACGCGATGCGGGCGGACGGCCGGCTGAGCGCGATCTCCCAGAAGTACTTCAACGGCCTTGACCTGACTGCCGGCCCAGACGCCGAATAAGCCAGCGATATCCACTGCGGAGCGGACGCTCCGCTTTTTTCTGTGCATGACAAAAGGGGCGGAAGCCGCAGCCTCCGCCCCCGGGGATGCGATTGGATGCTTGTTTGCCGTTCCAGCTCAGCACGCAGGGCAATATGCGAATGAGCGTGTCCGGCTGCGCTTTCATCGCGAAAAAATCCCCCTTCCCCAAAGAACGGCCTTTTCGGAAAGATGGGGGCCTGGGGGAAGGAAAGCTCTTTTCCTCCGGGAAAAGGGTTTCCTTCCCCCAGGCACTGAGCAACAATTATTTGTCCATCTTCAGCTTCGGCCGGTGGAAGAAGTGGTGGATCAGCTTGCCGGCGCCCTTGAAGAAGTGGCCGTTGGCGATCTCGGCGATGTCCTCCGCCATCTTCATGGAGACCATGCCGTTCATCATCTTCGCCATGCCGCGGAAGGGGATGTTGTAGATGAAGAGCAGGTTCAGGTCGGGCTTGCCGTTGGCCAGGGCCTTGTCGATTTTCCCCGCGAGGATCTTGGCGGCCTTGCGGGCGAGGGGGCTGCGGGCATAGCTCATCTGCGCCACGCAGTCGTTGAGCCCCAGCGGGCGGTTCCGGTTCCATTTATGCTGCGGGATGTCGAAGCCCAGCAGCGCGCGGAACTCGCTGTCCGGCACATTGTCCAGCGTGCACTTCTGCCAGGAGTAGACCGGCTGGTTGACATAGGGATTCGGCGCGTCGGTGCCGGCGACCTGCACGGTGCCCTTCAGCTTCAGATCCTCGCAGGAGGCGCCGATCTGCACGGTATAGGTGCCGCCCTCAATCTCGAACTTGTTCGTCTTCACGTTGAAGTAGCGGAAGGTGTACTCGTCGAAGGGGATCTCGACGCGCTTCGTCTCGCCAGGCTGCAGGCTTACGCGGGCGAAGCCCTTCAGCTCGCGGTTCGCCCGGAACACCTTCGCGCCGGGCAGGGAGATGTACAGCTGCGCAATCTCGTCGCCGGCCACCGGGCCGATGTTGGTCAGGTCGAAGGTGACGCCCTTGTCGGTGACGGTCAGGTTCTCATACTTGAAGCGGGTGTAGCTCAGACCGTAGCCGAAGGGGAAGCGCACCGCCTTGCCCGCGGTGGTGAAGTAGCGGTAGCCGACATAGATGCCCTCGCGGTACTCGCTGGTGTACTCGTCGCCGGGATAATAGCGGCTGACCGGGTTGTCCTCGTACTTGACCGGCAGGGTCTCGGACAGCTTGCCGCCAGGGTTGACCTGACCGGACAGCACGCGCAGCATGGCGTCCGCCGCCGCCTCGCCGCCCAGGCCGCCCCACACCAGGGCCTGCACCTGGTCGATCCAGGGCATTTCCACGCCGCTGCCGCAGGAGAGCACCGCCGCGACAGGCTTGTTCAGGGCGGCCAGCTTCTCCATCAGGGCGATCTGGTTGTTCGGCAGGCGCATGTGGGTGCGGTCCAGACCCTCGGTCTCAAAGCCTTCCGGCAGGCCGATGTACAGCAGGATGATGTCCGCCTTCTTGGCCAGAGCCACGGCCTCCGTGGTCAGCTCGGCGTTGGGCTGGTCCAGCCGCTCGAAGCCGCGGGCAAAGCCGATATAGCCGGGGAAGTATTTCTTTACCAGATCCAGCGTCTTGTCCACGTGCGCGGCGTTCACCATGGAGCTGCCGGCGCCTTGGTAGCGGGCCTGGGCGGCAAAGTCGCCGATGATCGCGACCTTCGCGTCGGCCGCCAGGGGCAGCAGGCCGCCGTCGTTCTTCAGCAGCACCGCGCAGCGCTCCGCCGCCTCGCGCACGCGGGCGTGCTGGGCTTCGGAATCCACCGGCACGGGCTCGCACTGGTGGGTGAGGATCAGGTCGATCAGCTGGTCGACGCGCTCATCCACGATGGCCTCGTCGATGCGGCCCTCCTGCACGGCCTTCACCAGCTGGCAGGGGCTGTCGTCGCCGGCGGCGGGCATCTCCAGGCAGCAGCCGGCGCGCACGCCCTCGACGAAATCATTGCCGCCGCCCCAGTCCGACACGACCATGCCGTGCCAGCCCCACTCGCCGCGCAGGATGTCGCCCAGCAGATGGGGATGCTCGTTGGCGTAGGTGCCGTTGACGCGGTTGTAGGAGGTCATCACGGAGCGGGGCTGGCCCTCCCGGATGACGATTTCGAAGTTCGTCAGGTAGATCTCCCGCAGGGTGCGCTCGTCCAGCACGCTGTCGGAGGCCATGCGGTGCAGCTCCTGGCTGTTGACGGCGAAGTGCTTCGCGCAGGCGGAGACGCCGTTGCTCTGCACGCCGCGCACGAAGGCCGCCGCCAGCTTGCCGGCCAGATAGGGATCCTCCGAATAGTATTCAAAGCTGCGGCCGCACAGCGTGGAGCGCTTTGTGTTCAGGCCCGGGCCCAGCAGCACGTGCACGCCCTGCGCGCGGGCATCGGCGCCGGCCGCCGCGCCCATGGCCTGCGCCACGGCCGGATCCCAGCTGTTGGCCAGGGTGGAAGCCGAGGGAATGCAGGTGGCCGGGGTGGAGGCGTTCAGGCCGAGGTGGTCGCCCTCGCCGGCCTGACGGCGCAGCCCGCTGGGACCGTCGGACATGGTCAGCGCGGGAATGCCCAGGCGCTCCACGGAGTGGGAATGCCACTCGTCCCGGCCGGACAGCATGGCAGCCTTTTCGGCGAGAGTCATTTTCTGAATCAGATCTGCGTGCTTCATCCTGTTCTCCTTTGCTTTCCGCGTGGGGGATAGTTTCGCTTTATTATACTATACCATATTTTTGCTTTTGCGGTAGTGCTTTTTGGCGGCTTTTCAAAGAAAAATTTCAATCAAAAATTTCAATCAATCTGCGAATCTGTTTCAGCTGGCGCGCTTCGACGTGGGAAGCTCAATCCGGGATCCGCCCGGCAGCTTTTCGCGCAAGCCGCACGCCTCTCTCACGGACGCCCAAAGAGAAAAGCCCCTCCTCCGCAGGGGAGGAGAGGCAGGGATTCGGTTTCAGACTGCCCGGGATTACGCTGATTGTGCTTACTCCTGGGAAGCCATCTTGCGGTAGGAGGCCAGGCGCTCGCGGGCGTCCTCTTCCTGCTGCGCGAACAGGGTGGAGGCAGCCTCCGGGAACTGCTGCGCCAGAGAGGTGTAGCGCACCTCGCCGCGCAGGAACTCCTGATAGTCGCCGGTGGGATCCTTGCTGTCCACGGTCATCGGGTTCTTGCCCTGGGCCGCCAGCGCGGGGTTGAAGCGGTAGAGCTGCCAGTAGCCGCACTCCACAGCCTTCTTGATCTCCGCCTGAGCCTTGCCCATGCCGCCCTTGGCGCGCAGGCCGTGGTTGATGCAGGGCGCGTAGGCGATGATCAGGGACGGGCCGTCATAGGCTTCCGCCTCGATCATGGCGCGGAGCACCTGCTGCGGGTTGCTCATGGCGACCTGCGCCACGTACACATAGCCGTAGCTCATGGCCATCATGCCCAGGTCCTTCTTCTTGGTGCGCTTGCCGGCGGCGGCGAACTTCGCCACGGAGCCGGTGGGCGTCGCCTTGGAGGCCTGGCCGCCGGTGTTGGAGTACACTTCGGTGTCGAGCACGAGGATGTTGACGTCTTCGTTCTGCGCGAGGACGTGATCGACGCCGCCGTAACCGATGTCATAGGCCCAGCCGTCGCCGCCGAAGATCCAGATGGACTTCTTGGTCAGCAGGTCGGCCATCTCCAGGATCGCCTTGGCATGCTCGCCCTCCAGGCCGTTGGCCTTGATCGCGGCGACCAGCTTTTCGCCGGCCTTGCGGGAGCCCTCGGCGTTGTTCTTGGCAGCCAGCCATTCCTTGGCGGCTTCCTTCACGTCGGCGGGAGCGCCTTCGCACTCGGCCACGTGGGCGACTTCCTGGGTCAGCTTGTCACGGCGCTGCGCGACAGCCAGCTGCATGCCGAAGCCGAATTCCGCGTTGTCCTCGAACAGGGAGTTCGCCCAGGCCGGGCCCTGGCCGCGCTCGTTCACGGTGTAGGGGCAGGTGGGGGCGGAGCCGCCGTAGATGGAGGAGCAGCCGGTGGCGTTGGCGATGATCATGCGGTCGCCGAAGAGCTGGGTGACCAGCTTGACATAGGGGGTTTCGCCGCAGCCCGCGCACGCGCCGGAGAATTCAAACAGCGGCTTGAGCGCCTGGCTGGCCTGCACGGTGCCGGGGTTGGTGACGCGGTCGGCCACCTCGGGCACGGTCATGGCGTACTCCCAGTTGGCTTCTTCCTTGCGCTGGCTGTCCAGCGGCTTCATGATGAGGGCTTCCTTGCCTTCCTTGCCGTGCAGCGGGCAGACATCCACGCAGTTGCCGCAGCCGGTGCAGTCCAGCGGGGAGACCTGTAGGCGATACTTCATGCCCTTGAACGCGGGGCCCATGGCGGGCTTGGTCGCGAAGGACTCGGGCGCCTCGGCGCCTTCCGCCACATAGATGGGCCGGATGCAGGCGTGCGGGCAGACCATGGAGCAGTTGCCGCACTGCACGCAGTTGGCGAGCTGCCATTCGGGCACCATCACGGCGATGCCGCGCTTCTCGAACTTGGTCGTGCCGGTGGGCACAATGCCGCGGGGATCCAGCGCGGACACGGGCAGCTTGTTGCCTTCCTGCGCGAGGACGGGCGCGATGAACTGCTCGAAGTACTCGGTGACGCCGGGCACCTTCGCGGGCTCGGCACCGGTGGTGGCGGTCGCCCAGGAGGCGGGGATCTCGATCTTCTTCAGACCGCTGATGGCCACATCGATGGCGGCGAAGTTCATCTTGACGACGTCCTCGCCCTTCTTGCCGTAGGAGGCGACGACCTTTTCCTTCATGTACTTGTCGGCGTCCTCATAGGGGATGATGTTGGCCAGCTTGAAGAACGCGGCCTGCATGGTGGTGTTGGTGCGGCCGCCCATGCCGACGCTGCGGGCCAGGCCGATGGCGTCGATCACGTAGAACTGGGCGTGCTTCGCGGCCAGCTTGCGCTTCATGGAGGCGGGCAGGCGCTCCTCGAGCTCCTCGGCGCTCCAGGGGCAGTTCAGCAGGAAGGTGCCGCCGTCGCGCAGAGGCGTGACCATGTCGTACATCGTCACATACGCGGGGTTGGAGCAGCTGATGAAGTCCGCCACGTCGATCAGGTACGGGCTCTGGATGGGCTTGTCGCCGAAGCGCAGGTGGCTGACGGTCAGGCCGCCGGACTTCTTGGAGTCATAGAAGAAGTAGGCCTGCGCGAACTTCTCGGTATGGTCGCCGATGATCTTGATGGAGTTCTTGTTGGCGCCGACGGTGCCGTCAGAACCCAGACCGAAGAACATGCAGGCGGAGGTGCCCGCCGGCGCGGCCGCGAAGGTCTCGCCCAGGGGCAGGGAGGTGTGGGTCACATCGTCCTCGATGCCGACGGTGAAGTGGTTCTTCATCGCGCCATCCAGGTTGTCGAACACGGCCTTGACCATGGTGGGGGTGAATTCCTTGCTGCCCAGGCCATAGCGTCCGCCGACGACCTTGATGTCAGCACGGCCGCCCTCGACCAGCGCGGAGACGATGTCCAGGTACAGCGGCTCGCCCAGGGAGCCGGATTCCTTGACGCGGTCCAGCACGGCGATCTTCTTGACGGTGGCGGGCAGGGCCTTGAGGAAGTATTCCACGGAGAAGGGACGGTACAGGTGCACCTTCAGCACGCCGACCTTCTCGCCGCTCTCCAGCATCTTGTTGACGGTCTCGTGGGCCACGTCGCAGCCGGAGCCCATCGCGATGATGACCTTCTCGGCGTCGGGCGCGCCTTCGTACTGGAAGGGCTCATAGTGACGGCCGGTCAGCTTCTCGACCTCCGCCATGGTCTCCTCGACGATGCGCGGCACTTCGAGATAGAAGGGGTTGCCCGCCTCACGGCCCTGGAAGTAGATGTCGCTGTTCTGGGCGGTGCCGGCCTGATGCGGATGCTCCGGATTCAGGGCGCGGGCGCGGAACTCGGCGATCTTGTCCCACGGGACGATGGAGCGCAGCTCGGCGTAGTTGTCCTTCGCGCTGACCGCGTCGATCTTCTGGATCTCGTGGCTGGTGCGGAAGCCGTCGAAGAAGTGCAGGAAGGGCACGGAGCTCTTCAGGGTCGCGATGTGGGCGACGAGGGCCAGATCGTGGGCTTCCTGGACGGAGTTGGAGGCCAGCATCGCGAAGCCGGTCTGGCGGCAGGCCATGACGTCGCTGTGGTCGCCGAAAATGTTCAGGGCGTGATAGGCCAGGGCACGGGCGCTGACGTGGAACACGGCAGGCGTCAGTTCACCGGCGATCTTGTACATGTTCGGGATCATCAGCAGCAGACCCTGGGACGCGGTGAACGTGGTGGTCAGCGCGCCGGCAGCCAGGGAACCGTGCACGGCACCCGCCGCACCGGCTTCGGACTGCATCTCCTGGATCTTCACGGTCTGCCCGAACAGGTTCTGCCGCTTTTCGGCGGCCCACACATCGGCCACCTCCGCCATGGGGGAGGACGGTGTGATCGGGTAGATGGCGGCCACATCGCTGAATGCATAAGCGATATGGCTGACGGCGGTGTTGCCGTCGACGGTCATTTTGACTGCCATGTAGGAACCTCCTCTGATACTTCTGCGGCCAACGCCGCGCATATCCGGTCAGCGTAAAGCAACACAAAACAGGCCGGAGCCGGTCCGTGCGCTCCTCTGCTCGATTTATTATAATTCCGCAAAAGTGCAAAGTCAATGGCAAATCGGGGCAATTCGGCGGATTCGGGAAAATAAGCGGTCAGGTTAGAAAATTCTAACCTTCTGCGGGCCCTCGATCGACCCGTTTTCCCCGGAGAAATATGAACTTTTCGAAAATATTCTTCATTTATTTGTTATATTCATGCAGGAATTGGGCCTCTGGCGGAGAATGATACAAGTTGATGAAGTGGACAGAAGTGTCTGACCGCTTCCCGATGGAGGAATGAGACGCGCCTGCCGGGCTCGGCGGACGCGGCGAAAGGCAGGATCGATCAAATGAGAAAAGGCAATCCTTTCCGCGTGGTGGTCATCTGCACCATCATCCTCGCCGTGCTGGCGGCGGGCACCATGTTTGCGGCCCGGTATATCAGCGACGAGCGCACCGCGGCCCTGCGCACAGCCCAGGAAGAGGCCAACGCGCGCAATCAGGAGCGGTATGACGCCTATCAGCAGGCCAAGGCCGAGTTCGACGCGAACAATAACCGGGATAACGTGAACGACGCCTGGCCCACGCCCTCGGGCAGCGGCTGGGAGGTGCTGGATCTGTCCAGCTATCCCCTGGAGGAGCCCCGGGTGGAGACCGTCAGCCGCCAGGAGGCGCTGTACAACGGCATGCTGCTGGTGAACCAGTGGCACATCCGGCCGGAGGATTTTGACGAGACGCAGATGGTCAGCATCAGCAAGACGACCAACCGCACCGTCAGCGTCTCCAGCAACGCCGTCAAGATGTCCACCGCGGGCGCCGCGGCCCTGCAGCGCTGCCTGCAGGACGCGAAGGTGCAGAAGGGGCTGGACTACTACGTGGCCTATGAGGCCTACCGCACCAACGAGGAGCAGCAGAGCCTCTACGACGCCAACAAGACCAACATCCCCGCCGGCTGCAGCGACTACAACGCCGGCCAGTCCGTGCGGATCACCCTGTACCACAAGGACGACAAGGCGATCAACGACTATTCCTCCACGATTTTCTCCTGCGAGCACGGCCAGTGGCTGCTGGAGAACAGCTGGAGGTACGGCCTGGTGTTCCGCTTCCCGATTGCGGATTACCCCGTGGCCGGCACGGATGACAAGAGCTTCATCACCGGCGTCAACGCGAAGATGCAGACCTTCCGCTATGTGGGCACGGGCAACGCGGCGGCGATGAACACCCTGGGCCTGTGCCTGGAGGAATACGTCCAGTACCTGAGCGAGCATCCGCACATCGGCGTGTACAGCGACGGCCGCCTGATGTACGAAATCTGCCGCCAGTACGTGGGCGACGGCCAGAGCTTCAACATCTCCGTCACCGGCAAGCCCGGCGTCCAGAGCAGCGTTCACTCGCTGGACAACATGGGCTATGTCATTTCCGTGTTCTCCTTCGTGGCCGAGTAACACTGCGCAATCCCGGAGGCGGCTGTCCGCGGGCAGCTGCCTCCTTTTCCGTCACAGCGCCAGAGATCGGGGGAGCCTATGAACGAAATCCGCATTCAGACCATTGTCACCGGCCCGCTGCAGGAGCGCTGCTACCTGATCGGCCGCGAGGGGCGGGACGACTGCGCCGTCATCGATCCCGGCGCGGACGCTCCGCGGATTGCGGCCCGTGTGGGGGAGCGGCGGATTGCCGCCATCCTGCTGACCCACTGCCATTTCGACCACATCGGCGCGGCAGCGGCCCTGCGCGGGGAGGGCACCGAGATCGTCATCCACCGGCTGGACGCCGCGGGGCTGACGGATCCGGCGATCAACGCCTCCCTGGGCATGATGGGCCGGCCGATGACCGCGCCCCGCGCCACCCGCCTCGTGGAGGACGGCGACATGCTGGACATCGCGGGCGTGCGCTTTCAGGTGCTGCACACCCCGGGCCACACCGCCGGGGGCGTGTGCTACCTGTGCGAGGAGGCCGGCGTGATCTTCACCGGGGACACCGTGCTGTGCGGCACCTGCGGGCGCACTGATCTGCCGACCGGCTCCGAGGCGCAGATGGAGGCCTCGCTGGACCGCCTGGAGCCCTTGCTGCGAAAATACAGGTATTACGGGGGACACTGATGGAACCGCTGGAACAGGAGCTCCGGACAATCACGCCGGATCTGAAAAACATCACCCGCCTGTTCGGCCTGCCGGACAGCGTCTGGGATCCGCCGCGCTTTTCCTATACCATGACGGAGGACGCGGACGCGCTGCAGTGCGTCTTCACCGACGGGCGCGACAGCACGGCTCTGCGCGCGCCGCTGCCGCCCCTGACCGGGGACGAAAGGCTGGACGCCCTGCACCGCCGCCGGACGGCGCGCCGCCTGTGCCGGCAGACGCTCTATGCCCTGTGCCGGGATGTGACGGGGATCCACCCGCCCTGGGGCAGCCTGACCGGCATCCGGCCCACGCGGCTGCTGTATGAGCTGCTGGAGCAGGGGCTGAGCCTGTCCGAGGCGCCGTCCGTGCTGATCCGCAAATTTGACCTGACCGCGGAGAAGGCACACCTGCTGCAGGAGGCCGTCAGCGTCCAGCGCACGCTGCCGCCGCCGGGCGATGCGTGGGCGGATGTCTACATCGGCATTCCCTTCTGCCGCACGCGGTGCACCTACTGCTCCTTCTCCTCGGGCGCGGTGGGGGACGGAAAGCTGCTGGCCCCCTACCTGGAGGCCCTCTTCGCGGAGCTGGCCGATGGCGCGGCGCTGCTCAGGGAGACAGGGCGGAAGCTGCGCGCCCTGTACATCGGCGGCGGCACGCCCACAGCCCTGGACGAGCCGATGTTCCGCAGCCTGCTGGAGCGGACGGCGAAGCTGTTTCCCGGCGCGGCGGAGTATACGGTGGAAGCCGGCCGCCCGGACACCATCACCCGGGACAAGCTGCAGGCCGCGCGGGATCACGGCTTCCTGCGCATCAGCATCAATCCGCAGTCCATGGTGGACCGCACCTTGCAGGTGATCGGCCGGGCCCACACGGCGGCCCAGGTGGAGGAGGCCTACGCGCTGGCGCGGCAGGTGGGCTTCCATCACATCAACATGGACGTCATCGCCGGCTTGCCGGGGGAGAGCCTGGATGACTTCGCGGTCACGATGGCCGCGGCGAAGCGGCTCCGGCCGGAGAGCCTGACGGTGCACACCCTGGCGATCAAGCATGCCAGCCAGCTGCATCTGGATCAGTTCCCGCTGCCGCCCGCCGAGGAGGCCGCGCGGATGACCCGCATGGGGCAGGAGACGGCCCACAGCATGGGAATGCAGGCCTACTACCTCTACCGGCAGAAGTACATGGCGGGCAATCAGGAGAATGTGGGCTACGCGCTGCCGGGGCACGCCTGCCTGTACAATGTGGACATCATGGAGGAAAACACCCACATTCTGGCCTTCGGCGCCGGCGGCATCTCCAAGCGGATCTACCCGGAGGAGGGCCACATCGGCCGCTCGCCGAACGTGAGCAACATCGAACAGTATATCGCGCGCCACGAGGAAATGGCCCGGCGGAAGCGGGCGCTGTTTCTGGGGGAAGGCGCCGAAGCGTAAACTGGATACAGAAAATGACTTGCCCGTGAAGAGCGGACAAGTCATTTTGGATTCTGCCTTGACGAGGGCCGTCCCTCCTCAAGGCGTTCGGGTTCAGCGGATAAACAGGGCGTAGGTGGAGCCGCTGGGATAGATTGTCGGGGTCTGCTGCACGTAGCTGCCGCCCACATCGAACCATTCCCTGGCCAGCGTGTTCGACAGGTACTTGTACAGTTCGCCCATGGTCAGCACGCCGTTGCCGTCGCCGTACTGCCGGTCGGCGGGGAAGGCGCCGCTGGTGGCGATGGCGTCGATGCAATATTGGGTCAGGATGTTGCAGGAGGTCTCCACGCTGTAGCCCTCGGTGCCGATGCTGTTCTGCAGATGCTCGGAGGCGGTGAGAATGACGAACTTGCTGGTCAGGAACTCCTTCGTCTGCGGCTCGGGAACGGAGATGCCGTCTTCGGCGTCGGGCAGCTGCTCATAGTAGCTGCGGTCCAGGATCAGCGGATCGGCCTGGGCGAAGGCTTCCACCGCCAGCCGGCCGAAGCTCGCGCCGCCCGATGCCGTGCCGCCGTTCAGCTGGCGGGTCGCCGCGCCGGAGCCGCAGGCCTCCAGCACCACGACCACCTTGCCCTGCACCTTGCTCAGCGCGTTGGCCAGGTCGGGCAGGTACATCAGCGTGTCATAATTGGTGACCAGTGCGCCTGCGTACCGGTTCGAGGTCTCGTCTGCGACGCCGTGGGTGCTGATCAGGAAGAAGCTGACGTCGCCGTCCCTGGCCGCGCCGAAGGTGGAGGTGATGGCGCTGAAGATCTGGCTGTTGCTCAGGTCGTCCCGGGTGGTGATGCTGTATTTGCCGCCGTCGGGGCCGCGCACGCTGCTGAGCAGGTTCTTCCACACCATCACCGTGCCGCGGTTGCGGTAGTTGCTCCACTCGCCGGTGCTCCAGTAGGAGAAGGTGCTCTCCGAGATCAGCAGCGCGCGGTAGTTGGCCTGGACGGTGACGCGGCAGGTGGCGGAGGAGCTG
>CAMNHF010000004.1 GCA_946538975.1 uncultured Clostridia bacterium
ATCCAGCTCATCACCTCGCTGGTGGTCAGGTCATCCTTGGTGGTGATGTTCCCGGTATAGGAGCCGCCGTCGGGGCCGTGCACGTTCTGCAGCAGGTTCTTCATGCGGTTCACATTGCTCTGATTGCGGATGATGGTCTCCCACCAGAAGGTGCTCTCCGAGATCAGCAGGGCGCGGTAGTTCGCCTGCACGGTGACGCGGCAGGTGGCAGAGGAGGTGCCGTTCGACGCCGTGATCGTCGCCGTGCCGGGATACTTGCCGAAGACCACACCGGAGGAGGAGACGGTCGCGACACCGGTGTTGCTGGAGGACCAGGTCACGGAGGTGTTCGCCGTCAGCGTCAGGGACGCGCCGTTCTTGATTGTCGCCGAGGAGCGGGAAATCGTGACGGTGATCGTCTCCGTGGTGAAGGTCGCTGCGTTGGAATAGGAAGTGCCGCCCGCGTTTGTCGCGGAGAGGCGGTACTGAATGCCGGACAGGCTGGTCGCTGCGGTGAAGCTGAGGCGGGTGGTCGTTGTGCCGGAGTAGACGGAGCCGTCATAGACATCCTTCCAGCCGCTGCCCGCATTGTACTGCCAGCGGTAGGAGGTCGCCCCGGTGGCGCTGGCCGAGAAGGTGACGGTGTTGCCCGCCGCCGTGGTCACACTGCTCGGATGGCTCGTGAAGACCGGCTTGTCCACCTGCTTGAGGGTGAAGGTCGCCGCGTTGGAATAGGAAGTGCCGGCCGCGTTGGTGGCGGAGAGGCGGTACTGGATGCCCGACAGGCTGGTCGCTGCGGTGAAGCTGAGGCGGGTGGTTGTCGTGCCGGAGTAGACGGAGCCGTCATAGACATTATTCCAGCCGCTGCCCGCATTGTACTGCCAGCGGTAGGAGGTCGCCCCGGAGGCGCCGGCCGAGAAGGTGACGGTGTTGCCCGCCGCCGTGGTTACGCTGACCGGGTGGCTGGTGATCGTCGGCTTGCTCTGCAGCGTGATGGAGGCAGCGTTCGAGTACACGCTGCCGGCGCTGTTGGACACCATGCAGCGGTACTTGTTCGTCGCACGGGAGCTGATCGTGATCTCGAAGGTCAGCGTGCTGGTCTTCGTGCCGGAGAAGCTGCCCTCGGACAGATTCCGCCAGGTGCTGCTGCCCTCGGCCAGGTACTGCCACTGATAGCCGGTGGCGCCCGTTGCCGTGACGCTGAAGCTGACGGTGCCGTTCAGCACAGCTGTGACGCTGGACGGATGCTTCGTGATCACCGGCAGGGAGACCGGCGCAGCCACGTTC
This sequence comes from uncultured Clostridia bacterium, assembly GCA_946538975.1. Taxonomy (GTDB): domain Bacteria; phylum Bacillota; class Clostridia; order Christensenellales; family Aristaeellaceae; genus RUG11272. The sequence continues at coordinate 1,267 of CAMNHF010000004.1, forward strand.
AGCGTCGCCGCGCTGGAATACGTGGTGCCGGCCCTGTTCGTCGCGCTCAGACGGTACTGATAGCCGTCCATGCTGCTGTACGCTGTGAGCGTCAGCGTTGTGGAGGTTGCGCCGCTGTAATTCGTCCAGGTGCCGCTGGAGGAGGTCCGGTACTGCCACTGGTAGCTGGTGGCGCCGGTGGCCTTGGCCGTGAAGCTCACGCTCGTGCCGGAGTTCACATTCTTCGAGGCCGGATGGCTCGTGATGACCGGCTTCTCCAGCATGGTCAGGGTGACCGCGTTCGAGGCCAGGCTGCCGCTGCCGTTGCTCACCACGCAGCGGTAGCTGTTGGCCGCGCGCCCCGTCGTGATCGGGAAGCTCAGCGTGTCCGTCTTCGTGCCGACGCAATTGCCCTCGGACAGGTTGTGCCAGCTGGTGCCGCCCGGCGCCATGTACTGCCACTGATAGCTCGTCGCGCCGATGGCCGAAATCCGGAAGATCGCGGTGTCGCCCACCACGACATTCGTCAGGCTCGACGGCTGCGTCACGATGCGCAGCGGTTCGCTCACAAACAGCTCCGCCGCCTTCGAATACGTGGTGCCCGCCGCGTTCGTGGCCGCGAGACGGTACTGGTAGCCGTCCATCGAGGCGTAGGCCGTGAAGGTCAGGGTGCTGCTCTGGGCGCCGGTGTACGCGCTGGAGGTGATGTTCGTCCAGCTGGTCGCGCCGACCGCCTTGCACTGCCACTGCAGGCTGTCCCAGTCGGACGCGTACGCCGTGAAGGACGCCTGCTGTCCGTCGCTCACCGTGACGTCGGACGGGTCGCTCGTGATCACCGGCGGCGTCAGCAGAATGATGCCTGCCGCGTCGGAATACACGCTGCCCGCCGCGTTCGTCACCCTGCAGCGGTACTGGTTGCCCGCGCGTCCGGCCGTCACGGAGAAGCTGAGCGTCGCCGTCTTCGTGCCGACGCTGTTGCCCTCGGTCAGGTTGTGCCAGCTGGTGCCGCCGGGGGACATGTACTGCCACTGGTAGCTGTCCGCCCCGCTGGCCTGCACCGTGAAGGAGACGTACTGCCCGACCACTGCGATCACATTGGCCGGCTGCCGCGTGATCACCGGCTTCTCCAGCAGGCTGGCACGGGCCGCGCTGGAGTTCACCGACGCGCCCGCGTTGCTGACCACGCAGCGGTAATAGTTGGCCGCCCGGGACGCGTTCAGCGTGAAGGTCACCTTCCGCGTCTGCGTGCCGGTGAAGCTGCCCTCGGTCAGGTTCTTCCAGGTGCTGCCGTCGGTCGAATACTGCCACTGATAGGCGGTCGCGCCGGTCGCCGTCACGCCGAAGGACGCTTCCTTGCCGGCCGCCGCCACGATATTCTGCGGCTGCTTGGTGATGATCGGGTTCGCCTTCAGAACCACCGTGTTGGAGAACACGGTCTCGCTGCCCGTGGTCGCGCGGCAGCGGATCTTGAAGCCGGAGCGCCCGGTGGTCGCCTGGATGCGCACGCTGGCGCTGGTTGCCCCGGGGAACTTGTCCTCGGTCAGGTTCTTCCAGCCGGTGCCGCCGTCGTACTGCCACTGGTAGAGGGCGTCACTGCGGTTCACCTTCGCCGTGAACACCGCCGTCTCATTCACCGCCACGGTCACATTGCCCGGCTGCTGGGTGAAGGCCAGCGGCTCGCGGATGGTCAGCTTCGCCGCGCTGGACGTCTGCTGATCGCCGTTCACGCCGGTCACGATGCAGCGGTAGCTGAAGCCGTTGCGCGCGTAATAATCCGCCGCGATCGTCAGCGTGGGCGTGGTCGTGGAGGTGTTGGTCCAGATGCCGTTGCCGCTGCTCCACTGCCACAGATAGCTGGTCGCGTTCTCCGCCGTCACCGTGAAGCTCGCCGTGTCGCCGTGGTTCAGCGTCACGCTCTGGGGCTGGCCCGTGATCTGCAGGAGCAGCTGCCGGATGGTCAGCTTCGCCGCGCCGCTGGTCAGGGTCTTGCCGTCCACAGCGGTCAGGACGCAGCGGTAGCTGAAGCCGTTGCGGGCGCTGTAGTCCGCCGGGATCGACAGGGACGCCGTCTTCGTGCCGGTGTCATGCCAGACGCCGTTGCCGCTGTTCCACTGCCACAGATAGCTCACCGCGCCGGTGGCCTTCACGGTGAAGGTCGCGGTCTCGCCGTCGTTCAGCGTCAGGCTCTGCGGCTGCTGGGTGATTTCGAAGATACTGGCCATCACCGGATCCGACGGGGTGGAGCCGCCCGCGCCCGTCACCACGCAGCGGTACTGGTTCTTCGCCCGCCCCGCGGTCAGCGGGAAGGACATCGCCGCCGTCTTCGTGCCGGTGCAGGTGCCCTCGGACAGGTTGTGCCAGCTGGTGCCGCCCGGGGCGAAATACTGCCACTGGTAGCTGCTCGCGCCGGTGGCCTTGACCGTGAAGGTCACGGTGTCGCCCACGGAGCCGGAGACCGGGCTCGGCTGCTGCGTGATCACCGGCGCCGGCACCACGGTCAGCTTCGCCGCGTTTGAATAAACGGAATAGCCGTTCGCGGAAACCACGCAGCGGTAGCTGAAGCCGTTGCGCGCGTCATAGTCCGCCACAATGGACAGGCTGGGCTTCAGCGTGGAGGAGTCGTGCCACACGCCGTTGCCGCTGTTCCACTGCCACATGTAGCCCGTCGCGTTCTCCGCCTTCACGGTGAACACCACCGTCGTGCCGTTGCCCGCGGTGACGCTCTGCGGCTGCTGGGTGATCGCCAGCAGGTCGATCGACACCGGGCTGCTTTCCTCCGTGAACAGCGCGTTGCGCAGCACGCAGCGGTACTGGTTCTTCGCCCGGGCCGCCGTCACGGTGAAGCTGACGGAAGGCGTCTTCGTGCCGATGAAGCTGCCCTCGGAGAGGTTGTGCCAGCTGTCGCCGTCCTCTGCCATGTACTGCCACTGGTACGCGGTGGCGCCGCTGGCCTGCACGGAGAAGGACATCTCGCTGCCCACTGCCGCCACCGTCGTCTGCGGCTGCGCCGTGATGGTGATCGGCGTGACGATCGTCACAGTCACCGCGCTGCTGTAGGTCGTGCCGTCGGCGTTCTTCACCATGCAGCGGTACTGGTTCTTCGCCCGCCCCGCCGTGGCCGCGAAGCTCAGCGACGCGGTCTTCGTGCCGACGCAGTTGCCTTCGGTCAGGTTGTGCCAGCTGGTGCCGTCCGGGGCCATGTACTGCCACTGGTAGCTGCTCGCGCCGCTGGCCTTCACGGTGAAGGTCACGGTGTCGCCCTCCAGCACGGCCTGATCCTTCGGCTGGGTGCTGATCGCGGGCGCGGCGCTCTCCATCGCTTCCTCCAGAAGCTCCGGCTCCGCCTGCTCCAGCTGCTCCTCGGCCGCCTCCTCCAGGGTCTCCACGGACTCTTCGGCCAGAATCTCCTCGGCCTCCGCTTCCAGATCGGCAGGCGCATCAAAGGCGTCCTCCGCCACTTCGGCGGCGCTCTGCGCGAAGAGCCGGTCTTCCAGAAGCACGCAGCCCATGAAGGCCCGGCTGCCGATGACCTTCAGGCCCTTCGCGGTGACCTTCTTCAGCTTTGCGCAGCCTGCGAAGGCTTTTTCGCCGATCTCCTCCACCGTGTCCGGCAGGGTGATCTCTTCCAGCTTTTCATTGCCGGCGAAGGCCTTCTCGCCGATTTTGCGCACGCCCTCGGGCACGGCCACGCGGGCTTCCGCCCCGTGATATGCCCAAAGGACGCCGTCCTCGACGGCGAAAACCTCCTCCGCCGCGGCCTCTTCGGCCGCCTCGACTGTCAGCGGTTCTTCCTCCACTGACAGCTCTTCCTCCACGGCGGAATACTCCGCTTCCACCGCGACGCCGTCTTCGCCGCCGTCCGCGTAGAAGACGTACCCGTCGCCGTCGTCTGCCGGCACGGTTATGCCGCCGTCGGCCATGCCGCCCAATGACGGCAGGATCGCCAGCAGCACCGCCAGCAGCAGCGCCGTCCATCTCTTCGCCCGCATATTCATACCTCCCGTTTGCGTTTGTGCAACGTTTCCGCGCATCATGCGTTCAGAATTCTATACATATATGAATATACCACGCGCGGGGGCGGGGGTCAAGATTTCAGGCGCGTTTTTTGAACCGAAAAAATTAACAATTGCTGTCAACAATTCACACAATTGCAACACATTCCGACACCGCTGCCGCCCGCAGGAGAAAGGAAGCGGAGCCCCGTGGAAGTGCCGGCGGTTCTGCAATATGGAAAGCGCGGTAAACACAAAAAAAGCGGACGCCTTATCGCATGGCCTCCGCCGGATTGCGCGGGAAGACGCGCTCAGTCGTGCCGGGACAGCTCGTTCAGCTTGGTGTTGACCTGCTCCATCTGGCTCCACAGCTGCTCGGTGTTCTCCACGATGCTGCCGAAGCCGTAAGTGACCCAGCTGCCGATCCAGCTGAGGAGGCTGCCGAGCACGATGACGAGGATCCCGATGCCCACGCCCGAGATGCTGCGGGAAACGTAAGCGTAGCCGCTGCTCACGGTCTGCTGGATGGGCAGATCGCCCTGGATGATGAAGGACACGCCGGCGATCACGCAGAGAATGATGCCGATCCAGCACTGGATCTTTGCCCAGGTCTTGATTTTGCGGCCAATGTGGTTGAACATGAAAACAGCCTCCCTTTCTTGCCCATCATCCGATGACATGGGAAACATAGCACAATCGGGCGGGAATGTCAAATGCGCGCAAGCGAAAAGCCCGCAGCGGTGTGCGGGCTGGCGTTGCAGTTCAGCGTCTGGGGGAAGGAAACCCTTTTCGAAGCCGAAAAGGGATTTCCTTCCCCCATGCCCCCATCTTTCCCCAAAGGCTTTTCCTTGGGGAAGTGGGATTCTTTCACGATGCATGTGCAGCCGGACACGCTCATGCGCAGATTGCCCTGCGGGCTGAGCAGCAGCCGGGGTGGGGGATCCGGGGAATCAGTCCTTGGTCACCGCGTCGGCCTCGACCCACAGGGCGGGCCGCACGACGCCGTAGGGATGGTGGATGTAGCAGGTGTCGAAGGCGCCCTGGGTGTCCACGACGCAGGCATTGTTGCGGTAGGCCGAGGTGCGCAGCCAGTACCAGCAGGTGCGGCGGCCGCCTACGCGCTCGGTGTAGATGTCCTGATTGACCACATACTGGCTGGGCTCGCAGAGGAGGAACTCGGAGGGAACGATCTTGTTCATCTCCTTGTAGCTGAGCAGGAATACGCGGTCGGTGACGGTGTCTCCGTAGCGGTTGCCGGAGTTCCAGTTGCGGTTGGTGTGCTCCAGCGTGTCCTCGACGGTGGTCTTCAGGATCGCCTTCTGTTCGGCGGAGTTGAAGGCTTTCTTGTAGAAGGTGTTGTTCAGCCAGTCGCGCAGCTCACTCTTGGCCCACATGGTGCCGTTGCTGGAGGAGTGGAAGCGGTGCTTCTCCAGGCCTTTCTCGCTGAGCAGGAACAGATTGTCGCCATCCACGTCGATGACGACCCAGCGGATGGGATCGGACGTGTTGCGGTTGCCGTCCTGCTCATAGTGGCCGAACACGACAATGTCACCGACGTCGAAGTCCTCGGCGACGGCAGCGCAGAAGCTGAGCAGCAGCAGCGCGGCGGTGAGGAATGCGGCAATGCGTTTCATCTGTGGTTCCTCCTTTTTCTCTGGCCCTCCCGGCCCTGTGCGCCGGAAGGCTTCTGCCTCTTCTGGGCTCATTATAACAGACCTGTGGGCGGATGACAAGAGGGAATGCGGCGAGAATTGCGGCCGCAGGAGTGCGGGGATTGCTGAAACAGGGCCTGCAGGAAGGGCGTGCCGGGCGAACGGAGCATTGCGCCCGGAGGGAAAACGGCATAGCGCCGCCTCGTCACTGCGCCGCTTCCGTCCCAAAATCCACCGAAAAGCGCCGCGGCGGCCCTCTTGCATTGGGGGCGCCGGTGTGGTATCATGGCGGCAGAAAGCAGTTTTCTTCATGGAAGGATGGGCAGCCATGATTATCAAATGCAAGATGTGCGGCGGCGATATCGAGTTCACGCCCGGCGCGACCTATGGCACCTGCGAATACTGCGGCAGCACCTCCACGATCCCGAAGGCGGACGACGAGGGCCGGCTGAATCTCTTCAACCGCGCCAACAGCTTCCGCAGGAAGTGCGAGTTCGACAAGGCCGTCGCCGCCTATGAGAAGATTCTGGAGCAGGACGACACCGACGCCGAGGCCCACTGGGGCGCGGTGATCAGCCGCTTCGGCATCGAGTATGTGGAGGATCCGGCCACCGGCAAGCGCATCCCCACCTGCCACCGGGTGCAGCTGACCTCCATTCTGGCCGATGAGGACTACAAGGCCGCCGTGGAGCATGCGCCGGACGCGGAGAGCCGCTGCCTCTACGAGGAGGAGGCCGCGCGGATCGCGGAGATTCAGAGGGGCATTCTGGCGATCTCGCAGAACGAGAAGCCCTATGACGTCTTCATCTGCTACAAGGAGACCGACGAAAACGGCCAGCGCACCCACGACAGCCAGTGGGCGCAGGAGGTCTATTACGGCCTGACCGAGCAGGGCTACAAGGTGTTCTTTAGCCGCATCACGCTGGAGGACAAGCTGGGGCAGGAGTATGAGCCCTACATTTTCGCCGCCCTGAACAGCGCGCGGGTGATGATCGTCATCGGCAGCAAGCCGGAGTACTTCAACGCGGTCTGGGTGAAGAACGAGTGGAGCCGCTATCTGGCCCTGATGGCGCGTGACCGCAAGCGCCTGCTGATCCCCTGCTACCGCGGCATGGATCCCTACGACCTGCCTGATGAGCTGAGCAGCCTGCAGAGTCAGGACATGAGCAAGATCGGCTTCATGCAGGACCTGCTGCGGGGCGTAAAGAAGGTGCTGGATGCGGAGAAGAAGCCCGTGCAGGCCGCGCCTGTGCAGCAGGTGGTGCAGACTGTGGCTCCCGGCGTGACCAGCCTGATGAAGCGCATTGCTCTCTTTCTGGAGGATGGTGATTTCAAACAGGCTTCTGAATATGTGGATCGGGTGCTCGATATCAATCCTGAATATGCGCCAGCCTATGTAGCGAAGGTTTGCGTTGCCTTAAGCCTTCGCAAAGAAGCTGATTTAGCAGAAACCACCTTCCGGTATGATGACAATCCAGATTGGCAGAAAGCCTTGCGTTTCGCGACACCGCAAGAGAAAGCTGTCTATGAAGGGTATATGAGAAAAGTAATGCTGCGCGTTAGGCAGCAGATTCGCGACTATGCCTATGACTGCGCGATTGAAATGGCAGTTGTGCCCGGCGCCAGCTGGTACAAGCTAAATGCGGAACTTGAACGTTACAAAGAATCTTGTACCCACTACACAGGGAACCGGTCTAACGGTAAGCGTCGGCCAAACAGCAAAACCAATGAGGCTGCTTTTATCCAAGCAGTGAAAACCAACGACCCGGGAAATGTATCTGAAAAGGATTTGAAGACAGCTGCCGAAATGTTCGATGCGATCTTTGACCGTGACGCAAGCGAAAGGTCAAGGCAATGCATGATACTGGCCGAACAGGCACGGCAAAAAGCGGTATATCGTGACACGGTTGCCATACGCGAAACACTACTGACTCCTTCTGGCCTTGAAAGAGCAGCACAAGTTTTTCTGAGCATACCAGATTATAAGGATGCAAAGGCACAGGCAAAAGCATGCACGGACGCAGCAGAAGCGATCCGCGCCAGACTGTATGACAGCGCCGTCAAGGCTATGAACGAAGCTGGAAACGAGAGCGGCAAGTGGAGTATGGCAATTAAGAGCTTGTCTGAATCTGAATTGACCGGTTATCGCGATGTGGATCAGCTTCGTGAAAAAGCAGCCATGCGCTATCAAGAATGTGTGTCTTCGGAAGAGAAAGCCAAGCGGCAGGAAGAAGAAAGACGTCGGCAGGAAGAAGAAAGACGTCGGCAGGAAGAAGAGCGGAAACGGCGTGAAATAGAAGCAGCCAAGCGACAGGCGGAAGAGAGGCGGCGGCGTGAAGCAGAAGCTGCGGCGGCGAAAAAGAAACGCAACGCGATTATTGGCATCCTGGCTGCAGTGGTGGTTGTTGCTGCCGTGCTTGTCGTGACACTGGTCATTATTCCCGGGAACATAACCGAGACGAAGTATCTGAAGGCGAAGAGTTTAGCAGCCAAGGGCGATTATGCTGGAGCTGCAGCCATGTTCAGCGGGATCAGAGGCTACAAAGATGTTGACAGTCTTCTGACAAACGACCATAATCTTGCAGCAGCACGCGACGCGAAGTACAGCGTGGGGAACTATGTGACATTTGGACACTATCCGCAGACGAGAGAGGGCAATGATAGCACAGAAATCGAGTGGCTGGTGCTGGCGAGAGATGGGAACAAAGTGCTGCTGATCAGCCGGTATGGGCTGGACACGAAGCCATACAATGATTACTGGGCCGATATCACCTGGGAGAAGTGCACGCTGCGGACATGGCTGAATGGCACATTTCTGAGTAAGGCATTCACGGCGGAGGAACAGAAGGGAATTCTGCTGACGAATGTGGACAACGGCAGCAGCCAGGGTTACAGCAAATGGAGCACGAACGGCGGAAACAACACACAGGATCGGGTTTTCCTGCTGAGTTATGCGGAAGCAAACAAATACTTCGGTGTGACGTACAGTATGAACACAAAATCCAGGGTAGCGCCGACGGCATATGCCATCGAGCAGGGGGCATACACATCCAACAGCGACAAGACAGCAGATGGCACGGCTGCTGGGTGGTGGTGGCTGCGTTCGCCGGGCTACTATCCGAGCAGCGCCGCGCGCGTCTACGACGGTGGCTCCCTCGGCTACAGCTCTTTCAGCAACGATGATGCCGTTGTCCGCCCCGCTTTGTGGATCAATCTGGAATCTGGTATCTTCTGATCTTGAATCTTTTGCATCATCAATCTTCACCCCGCCGCAGCAATGCACGCCGCGGCGGGGTGTTCATGATGGCAGTCATTCAGCCGCCGGAATCAACCCGCAGCTCGGCCACCAGCACCCGCAGGGGGACGGGCGGCTTGTGGCGATCCGGCAGGGTGGCGGCGTCCGCATCGTGAAAGAAAACCTCCTGCCCCACAGAAAGGGCTTTGGGGAAGGATAGGGGTCTGGGGGAAGGAAAGCCCTTTTCGAACTCGAAAAGGGTTTCCTTCCCCCAGACGCTGAGTTGCAAATGCTCGCCCCCGTACCGTCCGCCATAAAAGCAGAAGAAATCTTGACACCGGCCGGGGCTTTGGGGTAAGATAGCCCTTGTGCGCGGGAGGATGACGATGCGAAAAGAATTCATGCTGGCGTGGCGCTACGTGAGGCGCTACTGGTGGAAATACCTGCTGGGCATTCTGGCCCTGTTCATGGTGGACCAGGTCAACTCGGACGTGCCCCATCTCTCGCAGGAGCTGGTGGACGGCCTGGACACCGGCGCGCTGACCCTGGACGGCGTGCGGAATATCGCGCTGCGGCTGCTGATGATGGGCGGGCTGATTGCGCTGGGGCGCTTCGGCTGGCGCTTTTGCCTGTTCGGCTCGGCCCGCCAGGTGGAGCGGGATCTGCGCCGGGACATGTTCGGCCATCTGGAGACGCTGTCCATGCGCTACTTCAACGAGCACAAGACCGGCGACCTGATGGCCCACTTCACCAACGACCTGGGCTCGGTGCGGCAGCTGCTGGGCGGCACGGTCATCACCACCTTTGACGCGTCGGTGATGCTGGTGCTGGTGCTGTGGAAGATGGTGAGCCGCGTCAGCTGGCGGCTGACCATCGTCGCGGTCATCCCGATGCTCGTGATCGTCGTGGGCAATATCTTTTTCGGCAAGCATATGCACCGCCGCTTCCTGGCCAAGCAGGAGGCCTTCTCCGAATTGAGCGACCAGGTGCAGGAGTCCATCAGCGGCATCCGCGTGATCAAGGCCTTCGTGCAGGAGCAGCGGGAGCTGGCGGCCTTCGCGAAGGTGAACGCGAAAAACCGGGAGAAGAACCTGCGCGTGGTGCGGCTGATCGCCCTGGCCATCCCGATTCTGGAGCTGGTGATCGGCCTGTCCATGCTGCTGACGCTGGTCTACGGCGGCACCCTGGCGGTGCGCGGCGAGATCACGGTGGGCCAGTTCGTGGAGTTCAACAGTCTGGTCACCATGCTGGTGTGGCCGATGATCGCGGTGGGCGAGTGCGTCTCCTCCCTGTCCCAGGGCATGGCGTCGCTCCGGCGCATCCGCATCATCATGGAGGAGAAGCCGGACATCGTCGACGAGGGCGATCCCGCCATCACGGAACTGCGCGGCGGCGTGGAAATCAGCCATCTGACCTTCGCCTATCCCGGCGCGGAGAATCACCCGGCCCTGCGCGATGTCAGCGTCAGCGCGGCCCCCGGCGAGACCCTCGCCATCATCGGCCGCACCGGCAGCGGCAAGACCACGCTGGTCAACCTGCTGGAGCGCCTGTGGGACACGGACAGCCCGGACATGATCCGCCTGGACGGCCACCCGCTGCGCACAATTCCGCTGGACGTGCTGCACCGGGACATCGCCTACGTGCCGCAGGACAACTTCCTCTTCAGCGACACGGTGGAGAACAACATCGGCTTCGGCGTGGAGCATCCCAGCCATGAGGCGGTGGAGGCGGCGGCGAAGGCGGCCTGCGTCCACGACAACATCATCGAATTCCCCCAGGGCTACGACACGGCCCTGGGCGAGCGCGGCGTGACCATCTCCGGCGGCCAGAAGCAGCGCACGTCCATCGCGCGGGCCCTGATGAAGGACGCGCCGATCCTGATCATGGACGATTCCCTCTCCGCCGTGGACACGGACACCGAGGAGCAGATTCTGCACAACCTGCGGGAGAACCGCCGCGGCAAGACGACCATCCTGATCGCCCACCGCATCTCAACCATCCAGAACGCGGATCACATCCTCGTGCTGGAGGACGGCAAGCGCGCGGAGTACGGCACGCATGCGGAGCTGATGGCTCTGGGCGGCATCTACCGGGCCATCTGGGACAAGCAGCAGCTGGAGAAGCAGCTGCGGGAAGAGCATCCCGCCGGCGCGGAAGGGGGTGCGGCACAGTGAGCACGGTGAAGACGGAAAAGAAGACCGGCCTGCGGCAGCGCCTCTTCCGGCCGGAAGCGGACGAGAAGCAGGACATCCAGTACGAGGGCAGCGCGATCCTCCGCATCCTCCGGTATCTGCGGCCCCATCTGAAAAAGTTCATTCTCTGCCTGATCCTGGTGCTGGCCGTGACCGGGCTGGAGCTGTACCGGCCCACGATCATCGCCGGCGCCATCGACAGCTTCATCCAGGGGCCGGCGGAGCACCGCTGGGCCGCCGGGGAGATGGCGGAGGAGCGCATTGCGGGCATCTGGACGGCCGCGGGCAAGTACCTGCTGGCCCTGATCGCCCTGTTCCTGTGCAACCGGTTCCAGTTCCTGATGCTGCAGAAGATCGGCCAGGACATCATCTACACGATGCGCAACGAGCTGTTCGACCACGTGCAGCACCTGACCATGCGCTTCTTCGACACCACGCCGGTGGGCAAGCTGGTCACCCGCCTGACCAACGACGTGGAGAGCATCAACGAGGTGTTCACGAACATCCTGGTCAAGCTGTTCAAGAACGTGATCAAGATCATCGGCCTGGTCATCATCATGCTGGGGCTGAACACGCGCATCGCGCTGTACAGCTTCATCCTGCTGCCGGTGGTGGCGGTGCTGACGCTCCTGTTCCGCTTCATCAGCCGCCGGGCCTACCGCGTCACGCGCACCCGGCTGACCATCATCAACACCTACCTGAGCGAGCACATCTCCGGCATGAAGATCATCCAGCTCTTCGGCCGGGAGCAGCGCAAGTACGAGGAATTCTCCGCGAAGAACGAGCACCTGTACCGGGCCGGCTTCCGGGAGATGATGGTGTTCGCCCTGTTCCGCCCCGGACTGTACCTGCTGTCGGTGCTGGCTCTGATGATCATCTACCTGACCGGCGGCGGGGCGGTGCTGGAGGGCAGCATCACGATCGGCACGCTGTACCTCTTCCTGCAGTACATCAATCAGCTCTTTGAGCCGATTCAGGAGCTGGCGGAGCAGTTCTCCACGCTGCAGAGCGCCATCGCCGCGGCGGAGAAGATCTTCACCCTGCTGGACACGAAGCCGCTGATCACCGAGCGGGAGAACCCCATCCGCCCCGAGACCATCCGGGGCCGCATCGAGTTCGACCACGTGTGGTTCTCCTACACCGGGCGGGAGGAGGACTGGGTGCTGAAGGACGTCACCTTCACGATCGAGCCGGGCCAGTCCATCGCCTTTGTCGGCGCGACCGGCGCGGGCAAGAGCTCCATCCTGAACCTGATCGGCCGCTATTACGACATCCAGAAGGGCGCCATCCGCGTGGACGGCATCGATATCCGCGACATGTCGCGCGAGCAGCTGCGGCGGGCGGTGGGCACCGTGCAGCAGGACGTGTTCCTCTTCACCGGCGACATCGCCTCCAACATCCGCCTGCGGGACGAGACGATCTCCGACGAGGCTGTTGTGGAGGCCGCGCGGGAGGTCAACGCCGCCCGCTTCATCGAGCGCCTGCCCGCCGGCTATCACCAGCCGGTGACGGAGCGCGGCACCACCTATTCCGCGGGCGAGCGGCAGCTGCTGTCCTTTGCCCGCACCCTGGCCTATGACCCGGCGGTGCTGATCCTGGACGAGGCCACCGCCAACATCGACACGGAGACGGAGCAGTGGATCCAGGAGGCCGTGGCCCGGCTGATGCAGGGCCGCACCACGATCCTCGTCGCCCACCGCCTGTCCACGATCCAGCATGCCGACCGCATCATGGTGATGCACCACGGCCGCATCCGCGAGAGCGGCACGCATCAGGAGCTGCTGGAGCTGGGCGGCATCTACAAGAAGCTGTATGAGCTGCAGTTGGCGGGCACGCACTGAGCCGCCGGGAGAACAGACGATGAAGATATCAAAGAAGGACGCGCTGCTGTGGTTCCGCTTTTTCGCGGAGCTGCCCGAGGGAGAGCAGCTCTCGCCGCGCCAGACGGAGCTGCGGGAGGCGGTGCTGACGCAGATCGAGGACGCGGCGGACGCCCGCTGCGACGCGCTGCGGCGGGAGATTCCGGGGCTCAGGAGCCTGGACGGCCGCACGTTCTTTGTGGGGCCGGAGGACCGCTTCCCCCGGGGCTGCCGCTCCTGCCTGACCGGCACCGGCCTCACCGCCATCCGCAGGACGAACCGCTGCAACCTCCGCTGCCCCTTCTGCTACGACTATGGGGTCTGGGATGAGCAGCCGCCCATCGGCGAGGGCTATTGGGAGATCGGCGGCAGTCGCTACCGGGCCTCCGACGTGCCCCTGCTGCTGCGCGTCTCGCGCCGGCCCACCGGGGTCAGCTATGTCTACCTGGAGCCCTTCATGGAGATTGAGCGCTATGAGGAGATCATCCGCGCCTTCCATGAGGGCGGTGTGCACCAGCACATGTACACCAACGGCACGCTGTGCACGGAGGAGAATCTGCGGATGCTGGGGGAGGCGGGGCTGGACGAGCTGCGCTTCAACCTGGGGGCCTCCGGCACGGCGGACCGCGTGATCGACAGCATCGCCCTGGCGAAGCGCTTCATCCCCCGCGTGGGCATCGAGACGCCGATGACGCCGGAGTTCTATGCGCAGTTCCACGAGAAGAAGGACCGCATCCTGCGCAGCGGCGCGGACTTCATGAACTGTGCCGAGCTGCACCTGACGCCGAACAACGCGGTCAACTACGAGGGCGAGCCGCTGTACATGGCGCGGCGGGGCTACATTTCCCCGGTCTGGAGCCATGAGCTGACGCTGCGGCTGATGCGCGAGGCCGCCGAGGAGGGCTGGCCGCTGCTGGTGCACGACTGCTGCAACCGCACGAAGCTGGCCCGCGACCTGCACCTGCGCGCGCAGGAGGGCGGCTGGTTCGGGGCCAGCAGCTACGGCTGCGAGTTCGGGGAGATCCCGTACAGCCTGTTCCTGCCGGTGCTGGAGGACGAGAGCTTCCGCTTCGTCGAGGAAGAGGAGCTGCCCCCGGGCTACCGCGTGGGCGACATCGTGATCTGACGAAACAGGAGGGACAAGCCCATGGACGTCACCCGTCACAGCGAGGCGCCCGTCATCGAACTGGGCGGCGGCATGACCCGCCGGATCCTCGCGCACAACCCGCAGCTGATGGCGGTGGAGGTCGGCTTTGAGACCGGCGCCGTCGGCAGCGTGCACACCCATCCGCACACCCAGGTGAGCTATGTCCTCTCCGGCCGCTACCGCTACACGGTGGGCAGCGAGGAGACCGAGCTGAAGCCCGGCGACAGCGTGGCCGTGCCCTCCGGCGCACCGCACGGCGTCCGCTGCCTGGAGGCCGGCGTGCTGCTGGATGTGTTCACCCCCGCCCGGGAGGACTTTCTGGGGTGAGACTGAAGCCCGTAATCCCATCAAAACAAAAGGACGGCGCGAGGCCGTCTTTTGTTATGCTTTGAATTTCACACATCGATAAACTTGCGGAATTCGGGCAGAATGCCGATGCCGTCGGGGTAGTGGGCGGCGAACTGCGGCACCGCGTGGCTGGGGAAGGAATTGCCCTCGATGAAGGTGGGGCCGTCCGGGGTGATCGCCACGTCCCAGGCGACGAAGCGCATCTGCGGCACCTTCTGCGCGGCCTCCATGCACATGGCCTTGGCTTCCTCCCAATAGGGGATCGTGAAGCCGATGATCGGCGTGCCGGTGATCGGGTGCGTCTCGTAGCGGTTGCCGGCCTTGTCGGCGCCGACGGTCAGCAGCTTGCCGCTGGCCAGGTCGATGCGCGCCGCCATGCCGCCGCAGTCCACGTTGTCCATCACCTTGCCGTTGCCGATGCGCAGGAAGGCGTAGACGATGCCCTGCTGCTTGTCGCCCAGCAGGGTGGCGATGCGGCAGGTGTTGACGGAGGTGGGGCACAGGCGCGCCATCTCCGGGTGCTGCACCACGATCTCCTCCAGGATGCCGATGCCGTCCTTCAGCAGCAGGCTGCGGAAGGCCTCCATGCCGCCTGCCCACTGCGCCTTCGTGTACTTCTGGATGCCCTGCCCGCTGGAGCCCTCCAGGGGCTTGCCGATCAGGGCGTCGCGGCCCTCGGTGATGGCGGCCAGCTCCTCCGGCTTCGTCTCCGGGGTGATCAGCAGCCACTTGCGCGGGATCCACCGGGCGAAGAGGGTGTTGAACTGGGTCTTGTCGTCAAAGAAGTGCCAGTACGCCTTGTCATTCATCCTGCGGACGATGCTGTTGGACACGCCGCGGGTGATGACCGTGCGGCGCTGGGCGTCGTTCAGGCGGTACATCTCCGCGATCTTGTAGTCCATGTAGCCCGCGTTGTATTTGATGCCGCAGCGCAGCATGTCCGCCAGCAGCCACAGGCGGCTCTTCCCGCTGCGCTCCTTCAGCAGCTTTGTGGTCGCCCACATCTTTTTCCAGTCCATCCGGACCAGGCGCTTGAAGAAGAAGGAAATTCTGCTCATATGCTCCTCGCCGCCTCACACGTTGAACTTGAACAGCACGATGTCGCCGTCCTTCATCACGTAATCCTTGCCCTCGGAGCGCACCAGGCCCTTCTCCTTGCAGGCGGCCATGCTGCCCATCTCCTGCAGGGTGTCGAAGGGCACGACCTCCGCCCGGATGAAGCCGCGCTCGAAGTCGGTGTGGATCTTGCCGGCGGCCTGCGGGGCCTTGGTGCCCTTCTTGATCGTCCAGGCGCGGCACTCGTCCTCGCCGCAGGTCAGGAAGGAGATCAGCCCCAGCAGGTGGTAGCAGGCGGTGATCATCCGCTCCATGCCGCTCTGGCCGATGCCGAGATCCTGCAGGAATTCCGCCTTCTCCTCCGCGTCCATCTGGGAGATTTCCTCCTCAATCGCGGCGGAGATGACCAGCATTTCCGCGCCTTCCGCCTCCGCGATTGAGCGCACCTCCCGCAGGGCGGGAACCTCCGCCTCCGGCTTGCCCAGATCCTCCTCGGCGATGTTGGCGGCGTAGATGACGGGCTTGGCGGTCAAAAGGAAGAAGCCGTCCAGGATGGGCTTGTCCTCCGGCTCGATGGCCAGGGTGCGGGCGGGGCGGGACTCGTTCAGGTGGGCGATCAGGGCGTCGCACAGCTCGCATTCCCGCTGGGCCGCCTTGTCGCCGCCGTTGCGGGCGCGCTGGGCCTTGTCGCGGCGGCGCTGCACGGTGTCCAGGTCGGCGTAGATCAGCTCCAGATTGACCGTCTCGATGTCGCTGCGCGGATCGGAGGAGCAGTCGGCGCGGATGATGTTCTCATCCTCAAAGCAGCGCACGACGTGCACGATGGCGTCCACCTCGCGGATGTGGGAGAGGAACTTGTTGCCCAGGCCCTCGCCGTGGCTGGCGCCCTTCACCAGGCCCGCGATGTCCACAAACTCGATCGTGGTGGGGGTGACCTTCTTGGGGTGATACATGTCCGCCAGCACGTCCAGCCGGTGGTCGGGCACCATCACCATGCCGGTGTTCGGCTCGATGGTGCAAAAGGGGAAATTCGCCGCCTGGGCGTTGCTGGTCTGGGTGATCGCGTTGAACAGGGTGCTCTTGCCCACGTTGGGCAGCCCTACGACGCCTAATTTCATGGAAAGCCGCTCCTCTCAGAATTGGTCTGCACGGCCTATTATAGCCGGAAACACGCGGAATTGCAATGCGGAAAGAAAAAAGACGCGCACATCCTGTTTCGCCGCTGTCACTGTTCAGCGTATGGGGAAGGGGACTTTGGCGCAGGTTGCATATGCTCCCAAACACGCTCAGACTCATCCTTGGCCCGCGGGCTGGCCAGTAACCCGCCGCCGCTGCTCCCGGCAAGCGTGTCCGGGGAGGCATGCACACCGTGCAAAACCCCCCGCCCCAAAGAACGGCCTTTAGGAAAGGATAGGGGTCCGGGGGAAGGGAAAGCCTTTTCCGCCCGGAAAAGGTTTCCCTTCCCCCGGAAGCTCCGCCCTCACGCCTCCGGAATCTCCCGGCGCAGGTACACCATGTCCCGCAGCTGCACGCCGGCCTCGATGATCGGGTGGTCGTAGTGGTCGGTGAAGAAATTCGCCACGGTGTGATGGCGCCTGAAGCCGCAGGCCTCGTAGAAGGGGATGGTCAGGGGGCTGTCGCCGGTGCCGGCCTGCAGCGCGGTGAAGCGGCCCCGGCAGCGGCGCACCAGGAATTCGATCAGCGCCCTCCCGTAGCCCCGCCCCTGGCAGCCGGGCGCGACGGCGATATTCTTGATCTCCAGCACGCCGCCGCCCTCGTCGGTGACGATGCACTCCGCCTTGACGCCGTCGTCCTCCAGCACATACATGTCGCCCCGGTGCAGATAGCGGGCGACCATGTCCTCCTGCTCGTCCGCCAGCAGCAGCAGCGGGAGATACGCCTCCCGGTTCCCGGTGACCTCACGGATGATCAAATTGCCTCTCTCCTTTTGGCCTGATGCAAAAGCCTCCGCGCCGGGCCGTGGCCGGCGCGGAGGTGCTGTCAGGGCCTTTCCGCGGGATTGTAACAGTCGAAATGCTCCAGCCGCCACGCCGGCGCGACCCGCATGACGGCGTCGATGCTGCCGTCGTCCGGCAGCGCCTGGCGGACACAGAGGTACTTTTCGCCCTCTGCCTCCAGCCACCAGACCTGCTCCAGGCTGTCCATGAGGCCGGCGGCCCCGGGATTGGCCTCCTGCAGGAAGGTCAGCAGCTTTGCCGTGGCCTCCGCGGCGAGGGCTTCATCCGGGAAGGCGTCCTCGCGGCGCTGATCATAGGCGAGATCCCAGGCGTTGGTGAGCAGCTCCAGCTGCAGCAGGTTGTAGTCGTTGTCCGCGGCGGCCCGCAGCATCGTGGACATGTCGCCGGTGGCAAAGTCCACATAGATGAGATCGCTGTCGTACAGGCCGGTGCCGCGGTAGATCCAGTATTCGCCGTCGGTGATGCCCTCATCGCTGAAGCCGGCCTCGTGCCAGGTGCGCCCCGCCTTTTGCATAAAGGCCTCGGCGGTGTCCGGCTCGATGGGCTCCGGTGCCTCCTCGGGCACGTCCGGCATGGTCAGGGCCTCGTAATAGGGAATCACGTCATACGCGGCCGGATCAAAGGGATCGACATGGCTCTCGCCCCAGCCGGAGACCTGCAGGGAGAAGGAAGCGTCCAGCACGCGGTCGCCGTCGCTGATGGTTTCCAGGGTCACGGAGGCGCTGCCGGAGATCCCGCTCAGCCGGCCCGCAGCGTCCAGCTTCACCGTGACATCCGCCTGCCGCAGCGCGAAGTGCTCCGTGCAGTAGAGAATGCCCTCGGTGGGGGTGATGAAGCTGGCCATGGGCAGCGGATTGTTGGCGGTCAGGTGGTCGAAATCCATGCCGAAGTATCTTTCGGCGGCGAACTGGGCCGCCAGATTCAGCGCGGCGTTCACCGGCTCGGGCGTGTTCCCGTCCAGCTGCACATGCATTTCCGTGCCCTCGCCGCTCTCTGTCACGCTGAGGGCGTCGCCCAGCAGGGCGTCGGCCTGGCCGGCCAGAAGCCGCAGCAGGTCGGTGACCAGGCTCAGCTGCGCGGAGCGGCGGAGGATCGTATTGCTGGCCGCGGTCAGGCCGGTGCGGTAGATGCCCGGATCAAAGACCTCCATCACGTAGACGTTCTCGCCGTCCGCGATGACGGTGTAGCCGCCCGCCCGCTCGGTGCCGTTGGAGCGGGGCGTGTTCAGCGCCAGCTTCCACAGGGAGCGCTCGCCGTCCTGCACATAGGTGCCGTCGGCGGTCTTGAACCAGGCGCCGTCCAGGGAGAACTCCGCATGGCCCTCCATCGTGACATTGCTGCTGTTGAACAGGAGCTGCCAGGCAGCGTCGTAAACCCGGGTGACTGCGCTCTCCGCCAGCGCGTTGACCGTCAGAATGAGAGCCAGCACGAGGGCGGCCAGCAGGATTGCAATTCTCTTCATGATCTTCTTCGGCGGGAAACTCCCGCGTCCTTTCTGAGAGATTCCGGGCAGCGGCGCGCAGACGCAGAAAACCGCCTCCCGCAAAATGAAACGAAGCGGGAGGGCGGTTTCATGCATCGCAGGGAAAATCTTTGCGGCCGTCCCGCTCAGCACCGCGCAAAGCGGATGAAGGCCTGCCCGCCGCGGACGACCAGGCTCTGCCACATCCAGGCCGGGCGCACCCAGACGCCGCCTTCCCCGTACAGGGCGCGGTACACGACCATCGGCTCCTGCGTCTCGGAATGGCGGGCGATGGCGATGACCTCATATTCATTGCCCTTGAAGTGGCGCCAGCGGCCCGGGGTGATGGCCTGCACGGCCTCCTCCCAGCTGAGGAGCACGCTGAGCTCCGCGATGTCCTCCGGGCCGAACCGCTTCTCTCCGACGCGCAGGCCCTCCGCGCAGCCCTCCGCGGTGCCGCTGAAGACGGCTCCATCCCGGTCCTTAAGGCAGACCGGCTTTCCGATCAGGGACTGCAGATCCATGGACGCCCTCCTCTCCATCTCCGCTCCATCGCGGCCGCGCTCAGGGGTGCAGCACCTGCTCGGCCTGGGCGGCTGCTTTGACCGTCTCCGCCACGGGCACGTCCGGGTAGTCGGTGGCCGGCGGCAGGGGCAGGGACTGCATATACTCGTGCATGGCCTCGGCCACGCGCTTGCTGTTGGCGACGGCCTCGACCACGGTGCGCGCGCCGCTGGCCGCGTCGCCGGCGGCGAACACGCCCGGCCGGCTGGTGTGGCCGTCCGCGTCGACGGTGAGCAGGCCCGTGGTGCTGGTGCTGATGTCGCGGGTGGAGGCGATCAGGTTGCTCTCGGCGCCCTGGCTCACCGCGACGATGACGCCGGTGCAGGGGTAGAGCTTCTCCGTGCCGGGGATGGGCACAATGCGGCCGTCCTCGTCCTTCCGGCTGTCCGCCAGCACCACGCCGTCCTCGCGGATCTCCAGGGTGCACTTGCTGAAGAGGAAGTCCACGCCCTCCAGCTTCGCGTAGCTGCTCTCATACTGGCTGGCGGTGATGCTGTCGCTGAGGCTCACGCAGGAGACATAGCGGGCGCCGTGGCGGATGGCCGTCCGGGCGCAGTCCATGGCACTGTTGCCGGTGCCGATGATCATGATGCGCTCGCCCAGGCGGAAGGCGGCGGGGCTGGCCAGATAGTTGATGGCGTAGGTCACGTGGCCCAGGCTTTCGCCGCGGATGTTCAGCTTGCGGGGCTTCCACAGGCCGGCGCCCACGAACACGCTCTGATAGCCGTCGCGGAACAGGTCATCGATGGTGACGGCGCTGCCGATGTAGGTGTTCGGCCGGAACTGGATGCCCTTCAGCTCCAGATGGCGGAAGGCCAGGTCATCCAGCACCGAATCCGGCAGGCGGAAGTCCGGGATGCCGTAGCGCATGACGCCGCCCACCTTGTCCCGGCTGTCGAAGATCGTCACCTTGTAGCCGTAGCGGGCCAGGATGATGGCCACGGTGATGCCCGCCGGGCCCGCGCCGATCACCGCCGCCTTGCGCCCGTTGGAGGGGGCGGGGCCCTTCACCATCTGGTTGGCGTAGGTGGAGGAGATGTAGCTCTCGATGACGGAGAAATGCACCGGCGCGTCCTTGATGCCCCGGACACAGTGGCCCTCGCACTGGTTCTCATGGTTGCAGACCAGGGCGCAGACCGTGGTCAGCGGATTGTTCTCGAACAGCATCCAGCCGGCCTCGTTCAGGCGGCCGTCCTTCAGCAGGCGGATGACCTCCGGAATGTTCGTGTGGATGGGGCAGCCCTTGCGGCAGCGGGGCTTCTTGCATTGCAGGCAGCGATTGGCCTCTTCCATGACGTGCAGTGCCATCTGATTCCCTCCGTATCTTCCTTTCAGCAGCGCGGCGTTTCCCGTCCGGGAGCCTTCCGCGCCGATCCTGTTTCCATTATACGCGATTTTGACCCGTTTGCAAGGAGAAAAGCCGGAAAGAGACGGAAGAAGGGGCTTAGCGGGGCTTAGATACCGAAGCCCTGCTGCAGCAGCCAGCGGGCGGCCTCGCGCAGCCAGTTCGCGCTGACCGGCTCGTCGGCGGAGAGCCCCAGCCCGTGGCGGCCGTGAGGGGTCACGTGCAGCTCGAAGGGGATGTGGTGCGCGGCCAGGGCCATGCCCAGCTGCAGGCTGTTCTGCACGGGCACAAGGCCGTCGTCGGAGGTGTGCCAGAGGAAGGCCGGCGGCGTTTCGTCCGTCACATTCTCCTCAGCGGAGAATCGCCGGCGCAGGCCCTCGTCATCCGCCTGCGCGCCTAGCAGGGCGGTGCGGGAGCCCTCATGGGTGAATTCGCCCATGGACACCACGCCGTAGCAGCTGATGAAGCAGTCCGGCCGGGAGGAGAGGCGCTCCACCGGATCCTCCGCGCCGGGATTGCCGCGATCCCACAGCGTCGCCGCGCAGCAGCACAGGTTGGCCCCGGCGGAGAAACCGAGGATGCCCACCTTCTCATAGCCGCGGGCCCGGGCCGTCCGGATGGCGCGCAGCGCGTCGCTCAGCGGGGCTTCCCGGTGGCAGGGGCGGACGCGGTAGTCCAGCACGGCTGCCGAGATGCCCATGGCACTGAGGGCTGCGGCGATCGGCAGGCCCTCGTGCTCCGCCTTGAATTCGTAGCCACCGCCGGGGCAGACGACCACCAGGCCGCGCGTGCCTTCCGCCTCGCAGAAGTCCAGCGAGGGCTGCGCCTGGGAGCTGCTCTCCCGGGTATAGGGCGCCGTGCCGGGATACAGATTCACCTTCATGCTTTCTTCCCCTTTCCGCGCCGCGGGGCCGCCGGCGTCAGCACCTGCCGCAGGAACTGCCCCGTCCAGCTCTCATCGCAGGCGGCGACCTCCTCGGGCGTGCCGGCACACACGAGGCTTCCGCCCGCGTCGCCGCCCTCCGGGCCCAGGTCGATCAGCCAGTCCGCGCACTTGATGACGTCCAGATTGTGTTCGATGACCAGGACGGAGTTCCCCGCGTCCACCAGCCGCTGCAGCACCTGGATGAGGCGGTCCACGTCGGCCATGTGCAAGCCGGTGGTGGGCTCGTCCAGCACGTAGATCGTGCGGCCGGTGGCGCGGCGGCTCAGCTCGGTGGCCAGCTTCACGCGCTGCGCCTCGCCGCCGGAGAGGGTGGTCGCCGCCTGGCCCAGCTTCATGTAGCCCAGGCCCACGTCGTAGAGGGTCTCCAGCTTGCGCAGAATCTGCGGGTGGTTCGCGAAGAAGCCGAGGGCCTCCTCCACGCTCATCTCCAGCACGTCGTAGATGCTCTTGCCCCGGTAGGTGACCTCCAGCGTCTCCCGGTTGTACCGCCGGCCGCGGCAGACCTCGCAGGGCACGTACACATCCGCGAGGAAGTTCATCTCCACCCGCGTCACGCCGTCGCCCTGGCAGGCTTCGCAGCGGCCGCCCTTCACGTTGAAGGAGAAGCGGTTCTCCTTGTAGCCGCGGGCCTTGGCCTCGGGCGTCATGGCGAAGAGTCGGCGGATCAGGTCGAAGAGGCCGGTGTAGGTGGCGGGATTGGAGCGCGGCGTGCGGCCGATGGGACTCTGGTCGATGGTGATGATCTTGTCCAGCTGCTCCACGCCCTCCATCCGGTCGTAATCGCCGGGGCGGGTCTTGGCGCGGTTCAGCTGGCGGGCGAGCTGGCGGCAGATGATGCTGTTGACCAGGCTGGACTTGCCGGAGCCGGACACGCCGGTCACCGCGCAGAAGACGCCCAGCGGAATTTCCACGGTCAGGTTCTTCAGGTTGTGCTCCCGGGCGCCGATCACCCGCAGCGCACCGCTGGGACGGCGGCGCTTTTCCGGCACCGCGATCTGCCGCGCGCCGGACAGGTAGGCTCCGGTGATGCTCTCCGGGCAGGCGACGAGGTCGTCCACTGTGCCGGCTGCGACGATTTCGCCGCCGTGGATGCCCGGCCCGGGGCCGACGTCCACCACCCAGTCCGCGGCGCGCATGGTTTCCTCGTCGTGCTCCACCACGATGACCGTGTTGCCCAGGTCGCGCATGCGCTTGAGGGTGCGGATCAGCTTTTCATTGTCCCGCTGGTGCAATCCGATGCTCGGCTCGTCCAGGATGTACACCACGCCCATCAGCGCGGAGCCGATCTGCGTGGCCAGGCGGATGCGCTGCGCCTCGCCGCCGGAGAGGGTCACCGCGCCGCGGCTGAGGGTCAGGTAGTCCAGGCCGACCTCGCTGAGGAAGCCGAGGCGGGCGTCGATCTCCCGCAGGACCGGCGCGGCGATCAGCATCTTGGACGGCGACAGCTGCAGCGCGCGGAAAAAGTCCCGGCAGGCGGCGATGTTCATCCCGCTGACCTCGGCCAGATTCCTGCCGCCGACGGTGACCGCCAGGGCCTCCGGCTTCAGCCGCTGCCCGCGGCAGGCGGGGCAGGGAACCTCCGCCATGCACTCCTCATACATGGCGCGGGCCGCGTCGGAGGAGGTCTCGCGGTAGCGGCGCTCCATGGTCGGGATGATGCCCTCGAAGGCGGTCTGGTAGGAGGCGGTGCCGCCGGGCCCGTCCCAGTACAGGGTCACCTTCTCCTCCCCGGTGCCGTGCAGCATCTTCTGCATGGCCTCCTGCGGGATGTCCCGGACCGGCGTGTCCAGCGTGAAGCCGTACTTTTCGCCGATGGCGGTGAAATACTGCGCCGCGATGCCGCGGTCATCCTCGGCGTTGAAGCCGGGAGCCTTCAGCGCGCCTTGCCGCAGGGTCAGGTCGGGGTTGGGGAAGAGGGTTTCGGGGGAGATCTGCATGAGCGTGCCCAGGCCGGCGCAGGTGGGGCAGGCGCCGAAGGGGCTGTTGAAGGAGAACATGCGCGGCTCCATCGCCTCGATGCTGATGCCGCAGTCCGGGCAGGCGTAGTTCATGGAGAACAGCTGCTCGCCCTTCTCGCCCATGTCCATGATGACCAGCCCGCCGGCCCGCTCGGTGGCGGTCTCGATGGAGTCGGTCAGGCGCTTGCGGAATTCCTCGCCCTCGCGGATGATCAGCCGGTCCACCACCAGCTCGATGGTGTGCTTTTTCTTCTTGTCCAGGGCGGGCGTATCGTCCAGCTCGCAGATCTCACCGTCGATGCGCACCCGGACGAAGCCGCTCTTGCGGGCGTTTTCCAGCTCGCGGGCGTGCTCGCCCTTCTTCGCGCGGATCACCGGGGCCAGTACCTGCAGCCGGGTGCCGGCGGGCATCAGCTGCACCGCGTCCACCATCTCGTCCACGGTCTGCTGGCGGATCTCCCGTCCGCACTTCGGGCAGTGGGGCACGCCGGCCCGCGCCCAGAGCAGGCGGAAATAGTCATGGATCTCCGTCACAGTGCCCACGGTGGAGCGGGGATTGCGGGAGGTGGTCTTCTGGTCGATGGCGATGGCCGGGCTCAGCCCCTCGATGGCGTCCACATCCGGCTTGTCCATCTGCCCCAGAAACTGCCGCGCGTAGCTGGAGAGGCTCTCCACATAGCGGCGCTGGCCCTCGGCGTAGATCGTGTCAAAGGCGAGGGAGCTCTTGCCGGAGCCGGACAGGCCCGTGAACACAACGAACTTGTCGCGGGGCACCGTCAGGCTGACGTTTTTCAGATTGTGCACGCGGGCGCCGCGGATGATGATCTGATCGTTCATGATGCTTTACTGTGTTTCTCCTTGCGTGTCGTCCTGTGTTCGCCTGACGCGAACATGGCCAAGTGTAGCATATTTTCATGGCCTGCGCAAGGGGAACACCGCGCGCGGGAAAAACCCGCCGGCGCTTTGCATTTTTCGGCCTTTCATGGTACAATGCAGGCAGATGTGAACATGCTGCGCGCGTGCCGTGAAAGGGGAGAAGAATCCATGCGGCGAATCATTGCGCTTTTGCTGCTGCTGGCCCTGTGCATACCCTGCGCGGGGGCGGAGAGCCACAACTGGTACGAGGTCTTCGTGCGCTCCTATCAGGATTCGGACGGCGACGGCCTGGGCGACCTGAAGGGCCTGACAGGGCGCCTGCCCTATCTGCGGGACATGGGCTGGGACGGCCTGTGGCTGATGCCGGTGATGCCCAGCCCCTCCTATCACAAGTATGACGTGACGGATTACCTCGGCATCGACCCGGAGTACGGCACGCTGGCGGATTTCGACGCGCTGGTTGCCGCCGCCCACGCGGAGGGCTTCCGCATCATCATCGACCTGCCGGTGAACCACACCTCCACGGCGCACCCCTGGTTTGCGGCGGCGGCGGAGGCCCTGCGCAAGGGGGAGGACAGCCCGTACCTGGACTATTACCACTTCAACCGGACCGGCGGCAGCGGCTATGTGCGCCTGGACGGCACGGACTGGTTCTACGAGGAGCAGTTCGCCGGCGGCGGCATGCCGGACCTGAACCTGGACAGCGAGGCCGTGCGCGAGGAGATCCGCGCGATCCTCGATTGCTGGCTGAACGGGCACGGCGTGGACGGCTTCCGGCTGGACGCGGTGACCAGCTTCTGGACCGGCGACCCGGAGAAGAACATCGCCTTCCTCGGCTGGCTGAAGGAGACCTGCGAGGCGCTGAAGCCGGGCAGCTATCTGGTGGGCGAGTGCTGGGCGGGGCTGAGCGTCATCGCGGACTACTACCGCAGCGGCGTGGACAGCTTCTTCCTCTTCCCGGCCTCGCAGGCGGAGGGCTTCCTGGTCGGCAGCCTGCGCGGGCGCTCCGGGCGGGCGGAGAAGTTCGCGAAGCAGTACGGCAATGTGCTTGCCGCCATCCCGGAGGGCACGCTGGCGCCCTTCCTGTGCAACCATGACACCGGCCGCACCGTCGGTAGCGTGCAGGGGCGGTCGAATCTGCCGGCGGCGAAGTTCGTCGAGGGGCTGCTGAACATGCTGGGCGGCAATGTGTTCACCTACTACGGCGAGGAGATCGGCATGGTGGGCAGCGGCGCCGACCCGAACAAGCGCCTGGCCATGTACTGGTCGGACGGCAACATGACGCAGCAGCCCCCGGGCGTGACGAACATTGAATACGCCTATCCCTCCGTGGAGGCGCAGATGGCGGATCCGGCCTCGCTGCTGAACTACATGCGGCAGGTGAACCGGGCGCGGCAGGCCCTGCCGGTCATCGCGGAGGGGGAGAACACCTTCCTCATTGCCGAGGGCGACGTGTGCCTGATGCGCCGCGAAAAGGACGGCGAAAGCTGCCTGATCGCGCTGAACTTCAACGCGAAGGCCGCCGAAAGCTGCGAGGTGCCCGAGAGCGCGGCCATCCTGCATGATCTTGAAACCGGCGGGGAGGCGGCTGTGCTGGACGGCACGGCGCTGACCCTGCCCCCCTACGCGATTGTCATTCTCTCAGAATAAGCCTGGAGAATAAGCCATCAGGAGAAAAAAACATCAGGAAACGGAGAATTCCCATGAATAAGTGCATCGCCCTGCTGCTGGCCGCCGTTCTGGCGCTCTCCGGCCTTCCCCTTGCCCTGGCGGAGGAAGCGCCCGAACTGTATGTCCGCAAGGTGGAAAACCTGCCGGAGGACTTCTTCCTGGGCATGGATGTGTCGTCCTGCCTGGCGGAGGAGGCCTCGGGCGTCGTCTGGCGCGACGCGGACGGCAATGTCCGCGACCTGTTTGAGCTGCTGGCGGAGAACGGCGTGAACCTGATCCGCGTGCGCGTGTGGAACGATCCCTTCGACGCGGAGGGCCACGGCTACGGCGGCGGCAGCTGCACGATCGACACGGCGGTGGAGATCGGCCGGCGCGCCGCGGCCCGGGGCATGCGGCTGCTGGTGGACTTCCACTACTCCGACTTCTGGGCGGATCCCGCCAAGCAGCAGGCGCCCAAGGCCTGGGCCGGGCTCTCCGCCAAGCAGAAGGCCCCGCTGGTGGAGGAATACACCCGGGACTGCCTGCTGAAGCTGAAGGAGGCCGGCGTGGACGTCGCCATGGTGCAGCTGGGCAATGAGACCAACGGCAAGCTGTGCGGCGAGAAGACCTGGATGGGCATCTACCGGGTGATGAACGGCGGCGCGAAGGCTGTGCGCGAGGTCTACCCGGAGGCGCTGATTGCCGTGCACTTCGCGAACCCGGAGAGCACGGACAACTACCTCGCCTGGGCCTCCAAGCTGGACTACTACAAGCTGGACTACGACGTGTTCGGCACCAGCTACTACCCCTACTGGCACGGCACGCTGGACAACCTGAAGCAGGTGCTCTCCACGATCGCGCAGACCTACGGCAAGAAGGTCATGGTGCTGGAGACCAGCTACGCCTGGACGCCGGAGGACGGCGACTTCAGCGGCAACACGATCTCGGACGGCGGCGTCTACGAGAAGCCCTATCCCTTCACCGTGCAGGGCCAGGCCAACGAGGTGGCGGACGTCATCGCGGCGATGGCGGAGATCGGCGGCATCGGCGTGTGCTGCTGGGAAGGCGCCTGGGTGCCGGTGGGCCGCAGCTCCTGGGAGGAGAACGCGGCAAAGTGGGAACAGTTCGGCAGCGGCTGGGCGTCCAGCTACGCGGCGGAGTACGACCCCGACGACGCGGGGAAATACTACGGCGGCTGCGCCTGCGACAACCAGACCTTCTTTGACTTCGACGGGAAGGCCCTGCCTTCGCTGGCGGTCTTCCGCCTGGTGCGGGAGGGCCAGGCCGCCGAAAGGCGGGTGGACGCCCTGGACGACTGCGTGCTGATCTGCGACCTGAATGGCGAGGTGAGCCTGCCGGAGACGGTGAACGCGGTCATGAACGACAACAGCCGCGAGGCGGTGCCGGTCACCTGGGAGCCCATCGACATCGCTGCCCTGAAGGCGGCCGGCGAGGCGAACTACACCTTCCACGGCGAGGCCGGCGGCCGCGAGGCGACGCTGCTGCTGTCCATGGTGAAGTACAACTTCGTGCGGAATTTCTCCTTTGAGGACAGCGACCTCGGCATGTGGCGCTGCACCGACCTGGGCGGCACCGAGCAGCTGTACTGCGAGGAGAAGAAGACCGACTCCCTCTCCGGCGTGAAGCACTGGCACTTCTATTCGGAGAAGGCCGACGCGGTCTGCTTCGAGCTGGAGCAGGATCTGACGGGGCTGCCCGCCGGGGCCTACACGTACCGCATCTCCATCCAGGGCGGCGACGGCGGCGAAACGGACATCTACAGCTACGTGAAGGTGAACGGCGAGACGGTGGCGACCTGCCCCACGCAGATCACCAGCTGGAGCAACTGGTTCACCCCGGAGATCACCGGCGTGCAGGTCGCGGAGGGCGACACCGTCACGATCGGTATCCATGTGCAGTGCAAGGGCGCCGGCGCCTGGGGCAAGATCGACGACGCCATCCTGAACAGCGAGGCGGAATAAACACGCTTGGCATGAATGACGTGCGTACACTTTGCGTATGGAAGGTGCGATGGACATGAAACGCCTGATACTGGTTTGGGTGATGATGCTGTGCCTGGTGCCTTTCGTCGCAACAGCCGGCGAGATTCCATGGGACCGGTGGGACCAGAGTAAAGCTTTTGTACAGCAAGAGGCGGCGGAGGCTTATCCCGGGTGGACAGTCATCGGGGCCAGTGCTTATGGTTCCGGCACCTGGCATGATGAGACAGCGCTGAATGTGGCTGTATCGCTGTACCGGGTTGAGCACAGCATGCTGTACTTTCTGGAGCTGCACGTGGTAGTCAATCCTGTCTGGGAGGGAGAACCCATCGATTGGCAGGAGACACACCTGGCTCCTGTGCCGCTGGACACCGATTCCGTGGATGATATCTCGGAGGCTGTCCCCCGGTTGAAAGATCCGGCTGGAAGCGATACACCATGGCTCTCTTCCCCGTCCGGCTGTGCGGCATTCATGCTCCGGGAGGGAGAGCACTGGGAAGACCTCGGCGCGATGAGTGATGAACTGATCGGTGTTGCTGTGGATGCCCAGGGTCGCAAAGGGCTGCGGATTGCGAAGTGGGACGGTTCCGTCTACGGAGAAGTGGCAGCATCCCCCATGACTGATGTGGATTTTGATGTGGACACGTTCCACAGCGGGGACGGATTTCTGTTCATTGAACTAAGCATCAGCGACTACGAATATGCCTATATCAGCCGGAATGATGATGGCACATGGAACTGGATCGGTGTCAACACCGGGCATGCTGTATACCGTTTCAATGATGAGTACTTGCTTGATGATACGTATACGTTCAACGATAGTAACGCATGCCGGCATTACGGGCGTCTAACTCTTCCTACGAGACTGGAGGAGCTGGATTTCAGCCGTATGGCCCTTCGTGGCCCGGAGCTGGCTGCTTTCCTCGATGCCGATGCCTGGGCCTGTGTCCGGGAGAACGATACGCCCATGTACGCCAGCCCTGATGGTGAGATGACCGCGCTGTGTTATGCCCGGCTCGCAGGGACCATCGCGGCGGAGGAGGGCGGTTGGGTCTGTCTGCAGATCGGCAGTGAAGAACGTGGACTCCGTGGTTGGTTTCGCCGTGAGCACCTGGCCTTCGGGGCTTTGATTGAGGACGTCCGCTGCAGCTTCCCGGAATATGAAACGGGGATTGTTGAGCCGTACCCATGGGAGAAGGACCTCGCGACATTTGTCAACAGGGTCCTGGACAGCCCGTATGCCATTGATGTGGATAATGATTTCAGCAGCGTCTGGATCATCGGGCGTGCTCCGGATGGCCGATGGCTGATGGAAATCGATGAAGACGTGGTGGCCTTCACCCGGGCGGGGGAAGAAATTGTTACCAGCCCGGCAGCTGATCCCGATACGCCTTTTGACGAAGAGAAGATGAAGATGCTTCAAGCTGTTCCGGATGAGATTGAGTAAGAACCATCTGCGTACACTTTTCATGCGAGCCTAAACAAAACAGGCGAAAATCACGAAATACGCATCAAAAGCGAGCGAAGCCGCTGCAATTTATTTAAAAGAATTTCGGTGCTGGGCCTCGAGGTGGAATAAGCCGGTTCCCGCGTCCGGCTGTCCGGGCGGAGTACATGGCCCTTTCTGAGAACAAACGGCCGGATGCGCTGACACTTCCGGCTCACGAGGCCCCTTTCCCGTGCGGAGGGGGCCGCTTTTCGTCCGTGGAAAAGGCCGCCGCGGCATTGGCGCTTGCCCCCTCTTGACAGCCATGGTATAATGGTATTGGTCAAAGACAGTCAAGTCCACGGACCGGACTGCCGTTTCTCCGGAAGGAGGGATTCCCATGAAGCTGTCAGACAGCATCGAGAGCTTCATCAAGACGATGCTCACCCAGGACGAGCCGGAAGTGGAGCTCAAGCGCAACGAGCTGGCCGAGTACTTCGGCTGCGCCCCGAGCCAGATCAACTATGTGCTGGCCACCCGTTTCACCATCGACGACGGCTATGTCATCGAGTCGCGGCGGGGCGGCGGCGGCTATATCCGCATTGTGCGGGTGGTGCATTCCGGCGCGCAGAAGCTGATCTTCCTGATTCAGGAGCGCATCGGCGAGCAGATCAGCGAGGCGGAGAGCGGCCGGCTGATCGGCCAGCTGGTGAACGAGCGGCTCATCACCGCCTCCGAGGGCATGCTGATGCGCGCGGCCGTGTCCGCCGAGGCGCTGTCCGTACCGATTCCCGCCCCGATGAAGGATGCCCAGCGTGCCAAGCTGCTCAAGTCCATGCTGACCGTCATCGCCCGGCAGAACCGGGAGCGCGCGCCCGAGACGTGACGGCTTTTCCCGCATTTGCTTCCCTGCCCCTTCGCTGATCGAAAGGAGTCAACATGCAATTCTTTGGTCGTTTTTCCGAGAGCGCCCGCAATGCCCTCGCCGAGGCGCAGAAGGTGGCCGCCAGCCTGAACCAGCCCTACTTCGGCACGGAACACCTGCTGGTGGGCCTGCTGCGCACCGATGATCACCTGGTGCCCGAGATCGCGGACAACATGGATGAGGAAAGCCTGCTGGAGCGCCTGCGCAACCTCTCCGACGCGCCCCGGGTGGTCGGCAACATCCGCATGGAGTACACGCCCCGGCTGAAAAAGCTGCTGCAGCTGGCGGCCCAGCAGGCCTACCGGCTGGGCGGCACCTTCGTCAGCGCGGAGCACCTGTGGCTGGGCATGCTGCAGGACGACGGCATCGCCGCCCGGCTGATGCACTACTACAACGTTGATTTTGAGCGCGCTGCCCAGCAGCTGATCGAACAGCTGCGCAGCGGCGGCGAGAGTGGCGAGGAGGACGCCGAGGCCCCCGCCGGGGAGAAGGATGGGGAGGACGCGCCGCGCCGCGGCAAGGCCAGCTTCCTGTCCCGCTTCTGCCGCGACCTGACCGACGCGGCCACCAAGGAGCAGCTGGATCCGGTCATCGGCCGGGAGCCGGAGATTCAGCGCATCATCCAGATCCTGATCCGCCGCACGAAGAACAATCCCGTGCTGATCGGCGAGCCCGGCGTGGGCAAGAGCGCCGTGGTGGAGGGCCTGGCCCAGCGCATCGCCCGCGGCGCCATCCCGGAGATGCTCGCGGGCAAGCGCATCCTTTCACTGGACATCGGCAGCGTGGTCGCGGGCACGAAGTACCGCGGCGAGTTCGAGGACCGGCTGAAGAAATGCCTGGACGAGATCCGCAAGGCCGGCGACATCATCCTGTTCATCGACGAGCTGCACAACATCGTAGGCGCGGGCAACTCCGAGGGCAGCCTGGACGCGGCGAACATCCTGAAGCCCGCCCTGGCCCGCGGGGACGTGCAGTGCATCGGCGCGACCACCCTGGACGAGTACCGCAAGCACATCGAGACCGACAGCGCCCTGGAGCGCCGCTTCCAGCCGGTGACGGTGGGCGAGCCCACCCTGGATGAGGCGGAGCAGATTTTGCTGGGCCTGCGCGACCGCTACGAGGCGCATCACAAGGTGCGCATCACCGACGAGGCGATCCGCGCGGCCGTGCGCCTGTCCGACCGCTACATCCCCGACCGCTTCCTGCCGGACAAGGCCGTCGACCTGATGGACGAGGCCGCCTCCCGCGTGCGCATTCAGGCCTATACCGCGCCGCCGGACATGAAGCAGCAGGAGCAGGCTCTGCAGAGCCTGCTGGCGGAGAAGAAGGAGGCCATCGGCCATCAGGACTTCGAGAAGGCCGCCTCCCTCCGCGACGAGGAGCGCCGCCTGCGCGAGGAGATCCGCGAGAAGCGCAGCGCCTGGAATGAGGAGCAGTCCGCCGCCGCGAACGTGGTCACCGAGGAGGACGTGGCGCAGATCGTCTCCGGCTGGACCGGCGTGCCCGTCACCCGCATGACGCAGACTGAGGCCGACCGCCTGATGAAGCTGGAGGAGACGCTGCACCAGCGCGTGGTCGGGCAGGACGAGGCGGTGCAGGCGGTCGCCCGCGCGATCCGCCGGGCCCGGGCCGGGCTGAAGGATCCCCGCCGCCCCATCGGCAGCTTCCTCTTCCTGGGCCCCACCGGCGTGGGCAAGACGGAGCTGTGCCGCGCCCTGGGCGAGGCGATGTTCGGGGACGAGAACGCCGTCATCCGCATCGACATGAGCGAATACATGGAGAAGTTCACGGTCTCCCGCCTGATCGGCGCGGCCCCGGGCTACGTGGGCTACGAGGAGGGCGGCCAGCTGACCGAGGCGGTCCGCCGCAAGCCCTACAGCGTGGTGCTGCTGGACGAGGTGGAGAAGGCGCACCCGGACGTGTTCAACATCCTGCTGCAGATTCTGGAGGACGGCCGCCTGACGGACAACACGGGCCGCGTGGTCTCCTTCAAGAACGCGATCATCGTGATGACCAGCAACGCCGGCGCCCACGAGATCGAGAACGCGCGCCCGCTGGGCTTCGACGCCCCCCGGGCCGGCGACATCCGGGATTACGCGCGCATGCGGGACATCGTGATGAAGGCCGTGAAGCAGCAGTTCCGCCCGGAGCTGATCAACCGCCTGGACGAGCTGATCGTCTTCCACGCGCTGACACCGGAGGACATCCGCGCGATCACCGCGCTGATGCTGCGGCAGGTGGCCGGGCTGCTGGAGGAGCGCGGCGCCTCCCTGAGCTGGGACGATGCCGCCGTCACCTGCCTGGCCGAGCGGGGCTACGATCCGCGCTTCGGCGCCCGGCCGCTGCGCCGGCTGATCTCCCGCACCGTGGAGGACATCCTGAGCGAGGAGCTGCTCTCCGGCCGCATTCAGCTGGGCGATGAGCTGCTGCTGACGGTGGAGAACGGGGAGATCTGCGTCCGCGCGAAGGAGAGGACTCCTGACGAAACGCCCTCTGACGAGAAGCCTTCTGACGAAAAGCCTTCCGACGAAAAGCCTTCGGGGGACAGCCCCTTAGAGGAGTGATGCGATTGGATTCGCAGGACAGAATCATCAAATACCCCCGCACCCCGCACCTGCAGGGCAGCCGCCTGCAGCCGGGGGACGAGGATCTCAGCCAGATTCCCTTTGCCGCCCTGGTGGGCCGCCCCCTGGTCGTGGAGGAGAAGATCGACGGCGCGAACACCGCGATCTCCTTCACCCCGGCGGGGGAGATGCGCCTGCAGAGCCGCGGCCACTTCCTGCGCGGCGGCTGGCGGGAGCGGCATTACGACCTTTTCAAGCAGTGGGCCGGCGCGCACCGCGCAGCCCTGTGGGAGGCCCTCGGCAGCCGCTATATCCTCTACGGCGAGTGGATGTGGGCGAAGCACAGCGTCTTCTACGACGCCCTGCCGCACTACTTCTTCGCCTTTGACCTGCTGGACCGGGAGAGCGGCGCCTTCCTGGACACGCCCTCCCGCCTGCGCCTGACCGAGGGCCTGCCGCTGTGCCATGTGCCGGTGCTCTACAGCGGCAGCGTCACCCGCGAGGAGCAGCTGCTGCGCCTGCTGACCTACTCCCGCTTCATCACGGAGAACGCCCGCGCCCGCCTGGGCGAGGCTGCCGCCGCCGCCGGGCTGGATCCCGAGAAGGTGATTGCCGAGTCCGACACCGGCGGCCTGATGGAGGGCCTGTACATCAAGGTGGAGGAGGACGGCCGCGTGACCGAGCGGCTGAAATACGTCCGCGCCGGCTTCGCCCAGGTGGTGGAGCAGTCGGACGAGCACTGGCTGGAGCGGCCCATGATCCCCAACGGCCTGAGCGTGCCGCTGGAGAGCCTGTTCCAGCCCTGAGCATGGCTGCGGCGGAAGGAGGTGTGCGCCATGCAGCGATTCCTGAACGCCCTGCCGGGGCCGCCGGACTACCGCTATGACTGGGCGGCGCTGGACGGACTGACGGGCCTGCATAATCTGCTGGCGGACATGGCCCGCACGCCGCAGAACCCGAAGTGGCACGGCGAGGGCGACGTGCTGACCCACACGCGGCTGGTCTGTGAAGCCCTGTGCGGCCTGCCCGCCTTCCGGGAACTGCCGGAGAAGCCGCGGCAGATGCTGGCGGCGGCGGCCCTGCTGCACGACGCGGGCAAGGCGAAGCGCACCCGGCTGGACGCGGACGAGCTGGTCTCGCCCGGCCATGCCGCCAGCGGCAGCCGCCTCGTGCGGGAGCTGCTGTGGACGGAGTACGGCCTCTCGGGGGAGATGGAGGGCCGCCGCTTCCGGGAGACGGTCTGCTGGCTGATCCGGCATCACGGCGTGCCGCCCCACCTGCTGCGGGAGGAGGAGCCGGAGACGCACCTGCTGCGCATGGCCGCGGACGGCGAGCTGCTGCCAGAGGCCACGCTGCACCTGCTCTGCCTGCTGGCGGAGGCGGACGCCCTGGGCCGCGTCGCCCCCGACGTGCAGGACATGCGCGACCGCGTGCTGCTCTGCGCGGAGCTGGCGGCGGAGCTGGGCTGCCTGGACGGCCCCTATCCCTTCGCGGACGCGCACACGGAGCGCGCGCTGTTCCGGGGCGCCCGCGTCTGGCGGGATCAGCGGCTCTGGGATGACAGCTGGGGCGAGGTGATCGTGCTGTGCGGCCTGCCCGGCACCGGCAAGGACACCTGGGCGGCGCGGCAGCACCTGCCGCAGGTCAGCCTGGACGCCCTTCGCGCCCGCTGGCCCGGAAACGTCGGCGACGAGGAGCAGGGCGCCATCGCCCACGCGGCCCGCGACGAGGCGAAGGAATACCTGCGCGCGCACCAGCCCTTCATCTGGAACGCCACCAGCCTGACCGCCCGCCGGGAGCGCGTGATCCGCCTGTGCGAGGACTACGGCGCGCGCGTCCGCCTCGTGTGGCTGGAGACCACCTGGCCCGAGAACCTCCGCCGCAACGCCGCCCGCAAGGCCGCCGTGCCGGAGCACGTCATCTGCGGCATGCTGCACCGCCTGGAGCCCCCCGCGCGGTGGGAGGCGCAGACGGTGGAATGGGTCTGTGTGTGAGGAATGAATATGGACTGCTGGCCGGCATGAGGCGTGCCGGCTTTTTTCGTGCACGATAGCGGAGATGAATTGACAACAGGGCAAAAATGGGTTATAGTTGTGCTAAATCAGAAGGCATAAGCGGCGAATGTGACCGCTGCTTTGCGTACAAAAGGAGGAGACGCTTATGGAGAGGATGGCGCGATTCCGGACAAGAATCCTGGCCCTGTGCCTTGCGCTTGTGATGATCGCGGGCACAGCTGCTGCCGAGGGCTTGTTCCCGTCAATGAACCAGATGTTCGGCACGGCGATGCCGTCCGTAGGGGTGGCGCTCGGACGCACCACAAGCGAAACAGGCGAGAATGAGAACGGCAAGTTTGAAACGTACAGTGATTTCAGCTATGATGACTACATAGCCTTTGGCGCGTATCTTGCCGGGAGCGGCGCTGCGCTGAAAGATTTCGAAGTGTCAGCCAATGCCATCACCGCTACGTTGTCTGTTCGTGGCGCAACCATGCAGTTTACATACGACTGGAAAGCAAAGACCGCCACTGCCGTTTATCCATCCGGTACACGGCCGGAGACGGAGAAGGAGGTTGTGGAGGCCAAAGCCAGCATTCTGCCGCCTGTGGGTGGAATTATGCCCTCTGCGCAGTTTGCCGTAGGCCGCAAGCCGGACAGCGAAAACACAGCAGACAATGGCATCACGCAAGTATGGAAAAACTTCACGGACGCTGATTACAGCGCATTCAGCACCTATCTTGCACAGACCGGTGCAACTTTGAATCAGAGCAGCACAGAGGCCGGTGTGCTGACCGCGGAGATCAGTCTGAACGCCAGCAGCATCACCTTCACCTATGATTGGCACACCCAAACCGCCACAGTGCTCTACCCGGTCGGCACTTCACCGGAGCGGGAGAAGTGGAATACGCTCAAGGGAAACGGCTCGATCCTGCCGAAGATGGACACCATCGGCAAGGAACTGCCCAGCATGTCTAAGGCGCTATCCCGTCTGCCGGACGCCACGGAAACATTGGATGACGGTAGTCGACAGGAAACCTATAACAGCTTTGATGAAGCGGATTACACCGCATTCAGCCAGTACCTGCAGACAGCAGGATGCGCGGTGGATGATTACCATGTGGAAGATGGCAGTATCATGGTTGTTGAGCTGAGCAACGTCACAGGCACATTTACCTTCACCTATGATACGTTGCGCCATATTGGCACTGTAACCTATCCAAAGACCAGCCGGATCGAGGCCTCCTGGGGCGCGGCGACGGATACGCCCAAGCCTGCGGCGACGGCAGGTCCGACGAAAGAACCGGTAGTAATCTCTGAATCAGATTGCTGGGATGTTGCTGAACGGTATTTCCGAAATCTCGGTTGGCTAAATCCAGATTCCGTGACGATCCACAGCCATACAGGCACCTTGGGCGTAGAAGGTGGTGATTTCATGTACACATTTACCATTGATTATTCCGCCCAGAACAGGCTCGGCGGATACACCAGGAGCTATTACTTCATCACTGTGAACGTTACCACCATGCGTGTAGTACGTGCCTTTGGCGGAAACTGAGAAAAAGTGAGGGAAAGATAATGAAGCGGAACATGATGGCGATCATCCTTGTGCTGTGCCTGATGGGCACCTCCCTTGCCGGATCGGAGGGCCTGCTGCCTTCCCTGACAGACACCATTGGCAAGCCCATGCCTTCTCTCGGAGAAGCGTTGGGCCGGTATCCGGACAATGAGATCTCCAACGGTGATGGCAGCAATACAGAGGTGTTCCAAGGTGTCACCGAGACAGACTTCAATACCTTCAGCATTTATCTCAGTGAGCAAGGTGCAACACTGGCCGATTACCAGGCAGCCGGCACATCCTTCTCCGCGTCCATCCAGGTGGAAGGCAAAACCATCTCCTTTACATATGACACGCAGACACTGGAGGCAACCGTTACCTATCCAAAGGGGACTTACGACGAATGGCTGGACTACGCAAAGACACAGTTTGAGGCTGCTGTCCAGCTGCTGAACGCCCAAAAATCACTGTTGGGTTCTGTAAATACAGATGAAGGTATAGCATTCATACTCTCTATTCCCAACTACAGCGAATACAGACCGGCCGCGGAATACCTGGAAGCCCATCCGGAACTCGCAGCAGCAGCAGCAGCAGCACGCGAAGCGAAGCTGACCCCATATAAAACGGTCGGCAGCATTGTGACCTTCGGCACATATCCTCAGACAGCCAGCGGCACGGACAAAACCCCGATCGAATGGCTGGTACTGGATTATGACGCGGCAACCAACCGTGCCCTGATCATTTCCCGGTATGGTCTGGATGCAAAGCTGTACAACACGGAGTCCATCGAAATCACCTGGGAAAAGTGCACGCTGCGGACGTGGCTGAACAATGATTTCCTAAACGCTGCATTCACGGCACAGGAGCAGAAAGGAATTGTTCTGACTACCGTGGACAACAGTACAAGCCAAGGATACAGCGGATACAGCACGAACGGCGGAAACAATACACAGGACAGGGTGTTCCTGCTGAGCTATGCGGAAGCCAACAAGTATTTCGACGTACAGGACTATAGTGTGAACGGAAGCCGTAACAACAAGAAATCCAGGGTAGCGCCGACAGCTTACGCAATCGAGCAGGGAGCCTATACATTCAGCAGGAACGAAACAGCGGACGGGACGGCAGCAGGGTGGTGGTGGCTGCGGTCCCCCGGCTACCGTCAGGACAGCGCCGCGCAAGTCAACGATGACGGCTCTCTCTACTTCAGTTATTTTGACATCGTTCATACTGCTGTCCGCCCCGCTTTGTGGATCAATCTGGAATCTGATATCTTCTGATCTTTAATCTTTTGCAAACAGCACGAAGAGATAAAAGAACAGGAGATATCTGAAATCTGCTGGCTGCAGGAAGCACTGCGAGGGACGGACGCAGAGGAGGGGGGCAGGGGGATACATTCCCCTGCTCTTCCGCCGAAGGCAAGTGTCGTTGAATCATCATCCGTTTCATTTCTCTCTGAATGTTTATCCCTGTCCTATCCGGACAAAATTCCCCCAAATCCGCCCATCCCAATTGACAACCCCGACCTCCCTATGCTATTATAATTTCAGAGAATACCAATGCAGCCGTCGGCAGTCCGGCGGCGGAGACAATTTCACAGGGGGAGGAATGAATCATGAAGAAAGTGTTGGCGTTGGTGCTGGCTGTGGCCCTGATGCTGGGCATGACCTCCGGTGCGCTGGCCTGGGAGGAGTACGACTCCACGCTGCTCAGCGCGCTCGACTACTCATCCACCGAGATGACGAAGACCGGCGTGCGGCCCGCGACCTGCGCGCTGATCCTGCTGGACTACATGCTGGCGACGGGGGAAACCGACGTGCTGAGCTCGCTGGCCGCCTCGGGCACGGCGCGGCTGGCGGCCTACGGCGCGTGCCTCGACGTGTACTTTGAGTGCACCAACGGCAGATACCGCAACCTCTTCTACGCGCCGGGCAGTGAAAAAATCACCGATTACGGCGAGAAATCCATCACCAGCATCAGCGACAAGTACACCTACTACCGTGTGGACATGGCAGACGTCCTCTCCGCCATGATCGACCTGCTCGGAGCCCTCAAGGGCGACGACTGACCGCCCTATGAAAACGGCCGCTTCCCCGCCGGATGACTGTCATCCATGGGGAAGCGGCCGTTGTTTATTCGATGGCGTATTCGCGGGCTTATTTGGCGGGGGCTTCTTCCTCCGCGGGCACCGGCGCGCACAGCTCGTCCAGGCCCTCCGCGCCCTCCGCGCCGGTCATCAGCTCGCGCAGCAGCAGGCCGAGGAGGCGGGCGCTGTTCGCGTCGTTGCCGTTGTGCATGCGGATGGAGAGATAATACTCATTGGCGGTGCCGACGTTGTAGATGCTCTCCCGCAGAAAAGGCAGGCCCTGCAGCGGGATGCCGAAGAGATGGCGCTCGCCGCTGCTCTCCTCCACGCGCCAGGCGCGCTCCACATTGAGGCCCGCGGCCTCGCAGGCGTTCACCACACCCGGCAGCTGATCCAGCGCGACGAAGGTGCCGGTGTTCGCAAAGCTCTGGAACTGCTCCCGCGGCAGCACGGTCAGCTCCGCCTCGCCGGCCATCAGCCGGGTGGAGAGCACCACCACGCCATCCGCTCCATCGGAGGGGATCCAGAGGGAATGCACGGTCTCCTGATCCGGGAACTCCCGCTCCTGCAGGCCGCTGAGGTAGTTGTTGACGCGCTCCTCCTGCCCGTAGGCGAAGAAGTACACCTCGAGCAGCTTGTTTTCCGGCGTGCGCGGGGCGGTCACGGTCATCGCGATGCTCCAGCCGCCCAGGGCCAGCGCCGCCAGCAGCAGGTATTTCCACCACGAATACCGCCAGTGCTCCTGCAGCCGGACACGGGTCAGCGGGGTCTTCACGGGCAGCACTCCCTTTCAGCAGTTGAGACGGTTCAGACGGGCTTCATCGTGGGGAAGAGCAGCACGTCGCGGATGGTGGGGCTGTCGGTCAGCAGCATCACCATGCGGTCCAGGCCGAAGCCGAGGCCGCCGGTGGGAGGCATGCCGTACTCCAGCGCGGTGACGAAGTCCTCGTCGATCTCCGCCTTCATGCCCTGGGCCTGACGGGCCGCCATCTGCTCCTCGAAGCGGCGGCGCTGGTCGATGGGGTCGTTCAGCTCGGAGAAGGCGTTGCCCATCTCGTGCCCGGTGATGAAGAACTCGAAGCGCTCCGTCAGCCGGGGATTGTCGGGCTTGCGCTTGGCCAGCGGGCTGATCTCCACCGGGTAGTCGATGATGAAGGTGGGCTGCACGAGGGTCTTCTCCACGTATTCGTCGAAGAGGGCCTCCAGGCAGTCGCCGCGGGTGGCGGTCTTCTCCACGTGGATGTCCCGGCGCTCCATCTCGGCGCGGGCTTCCTCGTCGCTCTGCCACTGCGTCCAGTCGATGCCGCAGGCCTCGCGCACGGCGTCCGCCATGGTGATGCGCTTCCACGGCGCCTTCAGGTGGATGATCTCGCCCTGATAGGTGACGTCGGTGGTGCCCAGGGCCTTCATCGCCACGAACTCATAGAGCTGCTCCACCATCTCCATGATCTCGTGATAGTTCGCGTAGGCCTGATAGGTCTCCACGGAGGTGAATTCCGGGTTGTGCGTGGCGTCCATGCCCTCATTGCGGAAGATGCGCCCGACCTCGTACACCCGCTCGAAGCCGCCGACGATCAGCCGCTTCAGGTACAGCTCGGTCTCAATGCGCAGCAGCATGTCGATGTCCAGCGCGTTGTGATGGGTGCGGAAGGGCCGCGCCGACGCGCCGATCTCCACGGTCTGCAGCACCGGCGTGTCCACCTCCAGATAGCCGCGGCCGTCCAGGAACTCGCGCACGGCGGAGATGATCGCGGAGCGCTTGCGGAAGGTGTCGCGCACCTCGGGGTTCACGATGGTGTCCACATAGCGCTGGCGGTAGCGCAGATCGGTGTCCACGAGGCCGTGGAACTTCTCCGGCAGCACCTTCAGCGACTTGGTCAGCAGGGTGATGGCGGTGGCGTGCACGGTCACCTCGCCGGTCTTCGTGCGGAACACGGTGCCGGTGATGCCGAGAATGTCGCCGATGTCATACTGCTTGAACAGCTTGTAGTTCTCCTCGCCCAGCTCGTCGCGGGTGGCGTAGAACTGGATCTCGCCGCTGCCGTCCAGCAGGTGGGCGAAGCTGGCCTTGCCCATCACGCGGCGGCTCATCATGCGGCCGGCGATGGCGACGGGCTGCTCCATCAGCGCGTCCGCCCCGTCGATGATCTCCTTCGCGTGGTGCGTCACCGGGAAGGTCGTGATCTCGTAGGGGTTCTGGCCCGCGTCGAGCAGCGCCTGCAGCTTCTGCCGGCGGATGATCTCCTGTTCGGAGAGCGGCGGGGTCAGGGGGGTCACGGGATAATCAGCCATGCTCAGCCCTCCTGGTCCTGGCGGGAGATGGAGAGAATGCGGTAGTGCTTGACCGCGCCGGAGGGAATCTCAATGGTGCGCTCCTCGCCGACCGCCGCGCCCAGCAGGCCGCTGCCGACGGGGCTCTCATCGGAGATGTGGCCCTTGAGCGGATTGGACTCCTGCACGCCCACGATGGCATAGGTCATCTGGCGCTGGCGGTCCAGATCCAGCACGGTGACGGAGGTGCCCACGGATACCGTGTCGGTGCTGATCTCGTCCTCGGAGATGACCTCGGAATACTTGATCGCGTCCTGCAGGCGGGCGATCTCGGTTTCGTTCTCGCTCTGCTTTTTCTTGGCCTCGGTGTATTCCGCGTTCTCCGACAGGTCGCCGTGACGGCGGGCCTCGTCGATCTCCGCCGCGATTTCGGTGCGGACGACCGACATGCGGTAATCCAGTTCCTCCTGCAGCTTGGCCATACCGGCCTCGGTAATCCTCTGCCTCTTTTCGGCCATGGTGACGACTCCTTTCAAATGCAGCATGCGCTGCGATTGCCCGCAAAGGGCGTACACGAAAAACTCCGCGCGCCGGGCGAACATGCCCATTCTATTCAAAATCCGCGGGTTTGTCAAGCTTCAATAATTCAGAATGCAGAATGCAGCATGAAAAGAACGGCGCTCGCAATGGGGCGCCGTTCCTGATGTCAGTAGGTGAGGCGGTCGTTTTGGATTTCTGCTTTGTTGCCCGATTTGTAGAAATTGTTTGTATTCCGCTGGAAACGATCAGTGCAGCATTATCGCTATTTGAACGATGAGGTCGGTCAGTTACCTGTTCCGCTTGCCGCTTTCGGATTTGAATACTTTTTCGATGTTGCTGATCTGTCTGCTGATCGTAGAAAGACTCTTGCTGGTTTCATCCATACTGGTTCTGATTTGTCCAATAGCCGATGCGACATGCAGCAGCAGCATATTCTCGGCAAACATCAGAACAACGGCAGCAATGCCGCCAAGCAGTACGGCCCAGCCGAGGCCGGAAGTCTCTTTGTTATTGGCAAGCAGAATGCCAACAGCGAAACTCACGATAATGCCGATGATCAGCACAGCAATGTTGATTAAAGAGATGATGAAGCAATAATGCTCGATTTTTTCGCTTGTGTCATCTGCTCCTTCAGACGGTTTGTCCTGTTCATCTTGTTCTTCGTTTTCGGAATGCCTTCGCTGTCTTTCAGGAAGTGCCGTTGGTTCGTCAATCAGACTGTCTGGTGCTGAATGATGAGGCGGTTTTTCGCCAAGAATGGAATCCAGCGTTGCCGCGATTGCTCCATCCGCACCGGAAGCAGCCATCCTTTCGCGCAGCTGTCCACGGAGGCGTTCGACTTGCGGATCTTGCGGATCCAAAGGTTCTGCCTGGTCCAGGATACCTGCACATTCATCACAAATCGGTTCAGACCGACGATGATTGATGTACAGCAAAGATGCATCTGATTGCACTGCTTTTCCGCAGATGCAGCATTGATCAGCCATTCAAGAGCCTCCTTTGCATTCGTACGATGTACAGCAGATGTTATGAGGTTGCAAGCCAAGCAGGCATTTCTGCGTAGAATCGCTTCAGCAGACACCAATTCTGTGCTCCACATTCAAAACACAAAATGCAGACATCATGCGGCTTACCGCAGCAGCACTTCCTCGCGGCGGGGGCCGTTGCTCACGATGTGGATCGGCACGCCGACGGTCTGCTCGATGAAGTCCACATAGCGGCGGCAGTTCTCCGGCAGGTCGCTGTATTTGCGGATGCCGCGGA
Organism: uncultured Clostridia bacterium; assembly: GCA_946538975.1. Taxonomy (GTDB): domain Bacteria; phylum Bacillota; class Clostridia; order Christensenellales; family Aristaeellaceae; genus RUG11272. The sequence goes on from CAMNHF010000004.1 coordinate 44,131, forward strand.
TGTCGCACTGCCAGCCGGGCAGCTTCTCATAGACCGGCTTGCAGCCCAGCAGCACCGGCGTGGCGGGGAAGTCGGTGATGCGCTCCCCGTCGGCGGTCTCGTAGGCCACGCAGACCGGAATCTCCGGCAGATAGCCCAGCACGTCCAGGTTCGTCAGGGCCACCTCGGTCGCGCCCTGCACCATCACGCCGTAGCGGCTGGCCACGCAGTCGAACCAGCCCACGTCGCGGGGCCGGTGGGTGGTCGCGCCGTACTCGCCGGCGTCCCCGCCGCGGCGGCGCAGCTCCTCCGCCTCATCGCCGGAGAGCCGCACCACGAAGGGGCCGGCGCCGACGGCGCTGGAATAGGCCTTCGTGACGCACACGATGCTCTTCAGGGAGGTCGGCGGCACGCCCGCGCCGACGCAGCCGTAGCCCGCCAGCGGGGAGGAGGAGGTCGTGTAGGGGTAGATGCCGTGATCCGGGTCGCGCAGGGTGCCCAGCTGGCCCTCCAGCAGGATCACCCGGCCGGCGCGGTCGGCCTCGTGGAGCAGGCGGGTGGTGTCGCAGACCATCGGGCGGATCTTCTCGCCCGTCTCCAGCAGCTCGCGCACCAGCGCGTCCGCGTCGATCGGCGGCTTGTGGTAGAGATGCTCCAGCAGGCAGTTATGCTTCACCAGCAGGATGTTCACCCGCTCCCGCAGCAGCTTCTCGTCATAGAGCATGCAGACCTGCAGGCCCACCTTGGCGAACTTGTCGCTGTAGAAGGGGGCGATGCCGGACTTCGTGGAGCCGAAGGAATTGCGGCCCAGCCGCTCCTCCTCGAACTTGTCGAAATCCACATGCAGCGGCAGCAGCACCTGGCAGCGGTCGCTGATCTTCAGCTGCGGCGCGGGCACGCCGCGTTCCTCCAGCGCCCGCAGCTCGCGCAGCAGGGCCTCCACATTCAGCGCCACACCGGGGCCGATGACATTCACCACATTGGGGTGGAACACGCCGGAAGGCAGCAGATGCAGGGCAAACTTGCCATACTCGTTGATGATGGTGTGCCCGGCGTTGGCGCCGCCCTGGAAGCGCACCACCACATCGCTCTCCTCCGCCAGCAGATCGGTAATCTTGCCCTTGCCCTCGTCGCCCCAGTTGGCGCCGACAATCGCTCTGACCATAGGGAATCCCTCCGTATCACTCCGCGTCCTTGCGGGCGAGGTAGTCTTCATATGTGCAGTAGTAGTCGCTCATGGTGCCGTCATCGTGGATCTCCAGGATGCGGGTGGCCACGGTGGAGATGAACTGGTGATCGTGGCAGGTGAACAGCACGTTGCCCGGGAAGCTGATGAGGGCGTTGTTCACCGCGGTGATGGACTCCAGGTCCAGGTGGTTCGTCGGCTGGTCGAGCATGAGGAAGTTCGCGCCGGAGAGCATCATGCGGGAGAGCATGACACGCACCTTCTCGCCGCCGGAGAGCACCGCGACCGGCTTGTACACGTCGTCGCCGGAGAACAGCATCCGCCCCAGGAACTGCCGCATGTAGGTCTCGGTCTGGTCGGGGCTGTACTGGGCGAACCATTCCATCATGGTGAGGTCGCAGCCCTCGAAGAATCTGGTGTTGTCGTGGGGGAAATAGCTGGTGGAGATGGTCACGCCCCACTTGAAGGCGCCGCTGTCCGGCCGGATCTCCTCGTTCAGGATGCGGAACAGGGCGGTGGCGGCCTGCTCGTTGCCCACGATGGCGATCTTCTCGCCGCGGGTGGTGACGAAGGATACGTCCTTCAGCAGCTGCACGCCGTCCACATTCAGGCTGATGCCGTCCACGGTGAGGATGTCCTTGCCGGCCTCGCGATCAGGCGTGAAGGCCACCCAGGGATAGCGGCGGGAGGAGGCGGGCATCTGCTCCAGGGTCAGCTCGTCCAGCAGCTTGCGGCGGCTGGTGGCCTGCTTCGCCTTGCTCTTGTTGGCGGAGAAGCGCTGGATGAAGGCCTTCAGGTCGCGAATCTTGTCCTCGCGGCGCTTCTTCTGGTCCGCCATCAGGGACTGCATCATTTTGCTGGACTCGTACCAGAAGTCGTAGTTGCCCACGTACATCCGCACCTGATTGTAGTCGATGTCGACGATATGGGTGCAGATGTTGTTGAGGAACCACCGGTCATGGCTGACCACGATCAGCGTGCCGGGGAAGTCCATCAGGAAGTTCTCCAGCCAGGCCACCGAGCGGTTGTCCAGGTTGTTGGTGGGCTCGTCCAGCAGCAGGATGTCCGGATGGCCGAACAGCGCCTGGGCCAGCAGCACCTTGAACTTCTCGCCGCCGGAGAGCTCGCTCATGGGCAGATAGTGCATTTCCACCGGGATGCCCAGACCGGTCAGCAGGGCGGCCGCGTCGCTCTCGGCGTTCCAGCCGTCCATCTCGGCAAACTCGCCCTCCAGCTCCGACGCCTTCACGCCGTCCTCTTCGGAGAAGTCCTCCTTCGCGTAGAGGGCCTCCTTCTCCTTCATCACGTCATAGAGGCGCTGGTTGCCCATGATGACGGTGTCCAGCACGGGATAGGCGTCGAACTGGAACTGGTTCTGCTTCAGGGTGGACATGCGCTCCTCCGGCGGAATGGTGACCGTGCCGGTGGTTGGCTCCAGCTCGCCCGAGAGGATGCGCAGGAAGGTGGACTTGCCCGCGCCGTTGGCGCCGATGATGCCGTAGCAGTTGCCCGGCAGGAACCGCAGATCGGCCCCGGAGAACAGCTTCTGCCCGCCGAAGGTGAGGGAAACATTGCTGACTGTGATCATGTGTGCTCCTTGCGTTGCTCGTTTTCGAAAGACAGGCGCGCAAAATACGCCATAATCATCATAGCAGAAACAGGCGCTTTGCGCAACCGGAATTTGCGGAGAATCTGCCGGCGCAGATGCGGAGGGCCTGCCTGCGCGGGGCGCGATGAAACCCTGAGGCTGCCGCAGATTCAGGCGGAAAACGCCGGATATCCGCAGTCTGCGAAAGAAAAAGAGGAGGCTGCGGCGGCACCTTTCGGGGCAGTCCCTTTTGCGTGCGCTTGAAAGCGGGCCGCGCTTCGGCTATAATCATGGCAGCACAACGAGGGAGGGAAAGCACATGTTCCGTTTCCTGAAGGGCGGCGCGGGCGGCGCTGTCTGCGCAAAGTGCGGCGGGAAGCTGCAGCGGGGCGAGATCTTCCTGGTGGATGGCAAGCAGATCTGCGCGGCCTGCTACCGGCAGCGCAAGCCGGGCCGCTTCTGCGCCGCGTGCGGCCGCCAGGACACGATGTACCTGTGGGACGGAAAGCAGTACTGCAACAGCTGCTACACGGCCAGGATCCAGCGGGAGCAGTGCTTTCTCTGCAAAAACAGGCTGCTGCCCCGGGAGGAGAACAATACCTGGATGGTGGAGGGCGCTGTTTACCGCTTCTGCGATTCCTGCATGCGGCAGGTCCGGGAGCAGCGCCCCGTCACGCTGACGCACCTGACCGTCCTGCAGCCGGAGCGCCGGCGCCCCTCCGACGGCAAGGCGGAAGGCCGCCCCATGGCCGAGGAGGAGAAGCGCGCGGTGGAGGTGGAGGGCAGCCGCATCCGCATGTGGTCGACCCGGATGAACCTCTGGCTGAACCGCCCGGACGGCAGGCCGGCGGTCTGGAGTTTTCCCGTGGAGCTGACCGCGCGCGAGCCGGTCATCACGCTGGAGGACGACGGCATTGTGCGGCGGCGGTATACGCTGGGCGTGCTGCCGGGAGAGGACCTGACCGGCTGGCGGCTGCGGTGCCGGCTGACGGCGGTCCGCCAGGAGGTCACCGGCGCGCCGGTCATTCTGCTGGAGGGCCTGGCCGAGGAGCCGAAGGAACGGGGCAAGCGCAGCATTCCCTATCGCTTCGAGGCCTATGTGCCGGAGACGGCGAAGCAGGCGGAGACCACCCGCGCCGCGATGGAGAGCGCGCCGCCGGAAGGGCGGGGCCTGCGCCGGAAAGGCGAAGATACCCCGGAGAACACGCGGCTGGTGGGCATCTGTCCCGGCTGCCGCGGGTCCGTCACCTTCCAGTGGCTGGACTTCAGCATGGTGGACGCGGTGCCGGTCTACTCCACCGACGGCCTGGAGGTGCTGGCGCTGCCCGCGGAGCTTGCCGCCGCCGCGCCTGGGGACTGGTCGGCGGAGCGGGCGGGGCACACCTTCACGCTCCGGAGCCGCTTCGCCTGCCCCGGCTGCGGCCGGCCCTATTTCCCGCAGCAATTCGCGCCTGGCGAGACCTTCCGGCCCGGCTTCCGGCACCTGGGCCACCGGGTGATCCGCTGGTGAGAAAACCGCACAGCAAAACCCCTCCCTGCCCTTGCGGGCGGAGAGGGGCCGTTTTTCATTCGGGGGAATCAGGCCTTGGCGGGCTTCTTCGCGCGGCGGGTGCGGAGCTTCTTCTCCAGGAAGGCCCACACATAGCCGTTGATGAAGTTGGCGCTGTACACGCCGGCGAGGATGCCGACGATGATCGGCAGGGCAAACTCGCGGATGGAGCTGACGCCGAGGATGAACAGCATCACGATGGTGATGAGGGTGGTCAGGGTCGTGTTGACCGTACGGCCCAGGCACTCGCGGACGGAGCGGTTGACGATTTCCACGCGGTCGCTCGCGGGGGACTTGCGCGCGTTCTCGCGGATGCGGTCGAAGATCACGATGGTGTTGTTGATGGAGTAGCCGACGATGGTCAGCATGGCGGCGATGAAGGTGGAGTTCATCTGCACGAAGGAGCGCAGCAGCACCATGAAGGCCAGCATCATCAGCACGTCGTGGATGAGGCCGAACACAGCCGCCAGGCCGCTGGACAGGTCAAAGCGGATGGCGATGTACAGCAGCATCAGCGCGGAGGCGATCAGCACGGAGAAGAAGGCGTTGCGCAGCAGGGTCGCGCCGGCGACGGGGCCGACGTAGTTGATTTCGCCCGAGGCCTTCAGGTTCGGGTAGACGGCGATCATCTTCTCTTCGAAGGTGGTCTGCAGGTTCTGCACATCCTCGGTGCCCACATCCTTGATGCGGATGTTGACCTCGTTGTGGTTCGCGCCCTGCACGGTGACGGTGCTCTCCACGCCCATCTCCTTCAGCGCGGCTTCCACATCGCTCTGGGTCACGGAAGCGCCCATGTCATACTGCATGGACATGCCGCCGGCAAAGTCGATGCCGTAGTTCACGCCCAGGCCGAACAGGGACAGCACCAGCGCCACGACGAAGATGGCGCAGGAGACGCGCAGGCAGACCTTGGAGTGATCCCGGATCTCCAGGCGGCTCTCCTGGCTCTGCTCGGTCTTGCAGTACAGGGAAGCCTTGTCCGCGCCCGCGCCCACGAAGAGGTTCATCAGCAGGCGGGTGATCACGATGGCGGAGAACATGGACACGATGACGCCCAGCAGCAGGGTCTTCGCGAAGCCCTGCACGGAGCCGGTGCCGAAGTACAGCAGCACCACGCCGGCGATCAGGGTGGTGACGTTGGCGTCGAGGATGGCGCTCAGGGCGTTCTTGAAGCCCATGCGCACGGCGGCGCGGACGCCGCGGCCCGCGCGGACTTCCTCATTGAAGCGCTCGTAGATGATGACGTTGGCGTCCACGGCCATGCCGATGCCAAGCACCACGCCGGCCAGGCCGGGCAGGGTCAGCTGAATGCCGGGGATGACCGCGATCAGCCAGAACAGGGTGATGATGTAGATGACCAGCGCCCAGGAGGCGACCACGCCGTTCATCCGATAGCGCAGGATCATCACCAGCATGACCAGCAGGATGCCGATCATGGCGGCCAGCACGGAGGAGGACAGGGCTTCGTCGCCCAGGGTGGCGGACACGGTGTCAACCTTGTCCTGCGTCAGCTTCAGGGGCAGGGAGCCGGACTGAATCTGCGCGGCGAGGGTCTGGGCGCGCTCGGGCGTGGCGCCCATGCCGTTGATGACGCCGCGGCCGCCGGTGATGGCTTCCTGCACGGTGGGGCTGGTGATCAGCTCATCGTCCAGATAGATGGAGAGCTGCTTGCCCACGTTCGCCTGGGTCATGTCGCCGAAGACCTGCGCGCCGGCGGGGGTCAGCTGGAAGGCGACCACATACTCATTGGACTGGGGATCGTACTGGGGCAGGGCGGTCTGCACCTCGCGGCCGGTCATGAACTCGTTGCCGTCCGGATCGCGGAAGGACAGCTCGGCGGGCGTGCCGATCAGATCCAGCAGCTCCTGCGGGTTGGACACGTCCGGAACCTCGACGCGGATGCCGGTGTTGTTGTTGATCTTCTGCACGGTGCTCTCGGCGTAGCCCTTGTCCGTCAGACGCTGCTGAATGACGGAGACGGTGGAGTCCAGCAGGACGCTGAAGTCGCCCTCAATGTCGTCGGGCTTGGTCGCGGTGTATTCCACATACACGCCGCCGCGCAGGTCCAGACCCAGCGGCAGGCTCTCGGGCCAGTTCGCCGCGTCGGTGGTGGGCAGCCAGGGCAGCAGGCGCCACAGGCCGCGGCCGTCCAGCGGCATGCCGTTCAGGCCGAGCACGCCGAGGAAGATGGTCAGGCACAGGAGGATGCAGAGAATGACGATCGAGCGGGTTCTGCTGCCGCCCTTTTTCGGATTGGCCATGGGATTTTCCCTCCAATTTTATATCGTGTGATTCGCTGTCGGGAAAGCCCGCGCCTAACCGAACACGCTCTCCGGCGGGCAGGCCATGTACACCGCCCGGACGAAGCCCCGCCCGGTGATGACCCTTCCGTTGCCGTCCCTTGCCAGCGGCGGCAGGGGCAGCGGTGCGGGGATCACGGCGGCGTCCGTGCGCTTTTCCTCCCGCGCGGCGGATTGCAGCGGCCGGAAATCTGGCTCCGCGGGGATGGCCCAGGCAGCGGGCCACGCTTTCGGCGGCTCCGGCGCGGGCGCTTCCGCCTCCGGGCCCCGGATCAGCGCCCGGCTCCCGATGAGGAAGAAGGCCACGGCAAAGGACGCCGTGATCAGCCACCGCAGCGGCAGCCGGATCTTTTGCCAGCGCATGCCGTCTCCCCCTTCCGTGTTTTGTCAATCTTTGTCATTATAAGGCGGCGGGGCGGTTTCGTCAAGGGAAGATTCCAAAGATGGAAATTACTGGAATTCAACCATGATCACAGAAACTCCTGCGGGAGATCGGCTCCAGGTCCGGGTTGAGGCAGAGGACGTCGTCGTCAGCGTATTCGATCAGATAATAGTTCCAATCGTCGGAGATCGACACATCCGGAAAGGAAACGCTCATGTCGACATGACCGCTCCGATCAATGGGATACCAGAGACCGTCGATTTCAACAAACCCATAATCGCCGAGAAATTCCACGCAATCATCAAAAGCGGGCTCGATGACGGACAGATCATCGAAGAGGAAGCCTTTTTTCCCATGCCCCCAGATCAAGGTACAATTCCTGATAAAGCATGCATAGGAATAATCGACAGAGACACCGGCCAGCATGGCCTGCCGGCTGTCCGCGCCGGAGAACAGGAGGGTCCCTTCATCAACAGACAGCGCAAAGACCTGATTCCCCAGATACCTTGGGTCCCCGACCGTCTGAACAGGGCCGAGAAGAACCGCCGGGTCAGCGCCTGAGGAGACCCGGATCACATACCATCCGTCCTCCTGCCGGACAGCAAACAGGCCCTTGCCATACTGGAGACTTACGGAATCTGAGGCCATGTCCAGATATGCGGGGGAGACGGCCGCACCTGTTTCATCGATCACATAACAGGCACGGGGGCGATAGAAGAACACGCCTGCATAACCATCTGCGAACGGCCAGGCAGTATCGTAACTCCCTTCCAGCCATTGACCGGCTGCGGTGTTATAGTATCGTTCGTCATCTCCGCTGCCGATCCGGCTGACAGACACGATTCCGTTGGAGGTGGGCGCTGCATCAACTGCCTGACAATCCTCATCCAGCAGGATGGTACCGTCGGGTGCGGCCACGCGGGTCACCGTACCGACTTCCGGAAGCAGGTATTCCACCGCAAACAGCTGTCCGTCCGCAAGAGGCCAGATCTCGCTGATCGCGTCGTCATCCAGCACCATCCGTCCCGTTTCCGGATCATACAGATGGTTTCTGAAACCGTATCTGCCTTCATCGCTGTATGCGCTGCCGTGAATCACCATCGTACCGGTGATCTCGATGTTATCATAGTCGCACGGCAGGAGTTCTTCCCCGGTGCTCAGGCGCCAGAGACCGATACAGCATTCCTCGTCGCTTACGCCTTCCACAATGCACAGATCCCCGGCAAATGGCTGAATCCCTGCGAAGGCGGCCGGGATCACGGTCTCGCCGTCCAGTGTTTGCACGCCGTAGAGTCCATCTGCACAGAATACGCGGTAATTGCCCATCGGGGCAAAGGTTTCTTCGGAAAAGGCGCTGACTGGCACCAGGCACAGGACCATCAGTAAAACCAGCATGATGCGTTTCATAAGCATAAGCCTCCTCACTCCAGTCAGAAAGAGAAGCCCCGCGGAAGAGGCTTCTCTGCGAAATGCGCCCGGCCCGCCTTACTCTTTCGCGCCGGCGCACAGGGCTTCCAGCGTCTCCATGTTTTTGAGCAGGTTGACCGCCGGCATCACGATGTTGTCCTCCAGCTGGAAATCGTAGCCGTCCATCACCAGGGCGAGGGTGAGGCCCGTTTCGCGCTGGTAATAGATATTGGAAGTCAGGCCGCTGTAGCGCCCCTGGTGGCCGTACCAGACGCCGCGGGCGAACTGCCCGTGCCGCACAGTGCTCAGGCCGTATTTGCTCTCGGCCAGGCCCGGCTGATCCGCCTCCATGAGGGCGACGGTCTCCGGCTTCAGGATGCGCACGCCGTCCAGCTCGCCGCCGCCCAGCATCATCTGCGCCAGGCGGGTCAGGGAGGCGGCGTTGATGTAGAGCTTGCCCACGGTGTAGCCGTTGTTGCCGATCGGATCCGCCTGCAGGCTGAAGGCGCGGTTTCGGTCAGCCGCCACCGAGATGGCGACGCGGCCCTTCGTGTCCAGCAGATCCTTCGTGGCGGTGCCGGAGGGCAGCAGCCGCGGGGTGTAGGCGGCGGTGAGGCCGAGGGGCTTGAACACCGCCCGGTCCAGGTAGGTCTGCACGCTCTCGCCGGTGATCGCCTCGATCAGGCAGCCGAAGAGGGCACCGTTGTAGTCGGCGTAGGCGTAGCGAGTGCCGGGCTGCACAGCCTCGTCGAAGAGCGGGTCATAGCCGTTCACGCCGATCTTCGCCCAGTTCGGATGGTATTCCTGGGCGTCGGGGGAGAGGGAGGAGGTGTGGCTCAGCAGCATGCGGGCCGTGATGGCCGTGTCGGGCCAGGCCGGGTTGCGCACCACGAAGGGCAGGTACTCGCTGACATCCCGGTCCAAATCCAGCTTCCCCTGATCGACGAGGGTCATGAGGCCGATCGCCGTGACCCACTTGGTGACCGACGCGATGCGGAAGCAGGTGCTGTTGCTGACCCCGCCGAAGGACCAGCTCAGGATGGTCTGCCCGTCCCTGGAGATCTGCACGGTGCCGCAGGCCGTGCCGCTGCGCACAGCCAGCGCGTTCAGGAAGGCGACAGCCTCATCCGGGAGGCCGCCGGCCGCCTGCCGGGCCGCGTCGCAGGCCTTGTCCAGGGCGGAGAGGGTCTTTTTGCCCGCGACGCCGTCGGCCTCAAGGCGCTTCGCCTGCTGGAAGGCGATCACCGCCGCGCGGGTGTCCGCGTCAAAGGTGCCGCTGACCGCGCCGGTGAACCAGCCGACATACCGCAGCTTCGTCTGCAGCTGCGCCACCGCGTCGCCGCTGTCGCCCAGGCGCAGGGTGCCGGGGGTATGAATGGGCGATTGCGTCTGCGCGGCCTCGGCTGCGGCGTAGAGGGCCGCCTGGGTGGCGCTGTCCGCCGTGCCGGTCACGGGCAGCTTCTGGCGCTGCTGGAAGCTCCGCACGGCGGCCTCCGTGCCGCGGCCATACACGCCGTCGAGGGCCTTCGCATAGAGGCCCAGCTTCTTCAGCGCCTTCTGCAGCTTCGTGACCGCGCTCCCGCGGGAACCGCTGCGCAGCTCCGTGTATTGCGGCGCGGTCTCGGTTTCCGTTTCGGTCTGGACGGTTTCGGTTTCGGTCTCGGTCTGCTCCGTCTCGCTGCCCGCGTAGAGCTTCGCCAGCGTCAGGGGGCCGGCGACGCCGTCGGCCTTCAGGCCATTCTGACGCTGGTAGGCGCGGACGGCCGCCACGGTGCCGCGGCCATACACGCCGTCCAGGGCTTTTGTGTAGAGGCCCAGATCCCGCAGGGCGGTCTGCAGGCGGATCACTTCGCTGCCGCGCGAGCCGCTGCGGAGAATCAGCTGCGGATCCGCCAGCGCTGTGGAGGCGCACAGCAGCGTCAGCGCCAGCAGCCAGGCAATGGCACGTTTCATGATGAACCTCCCGATCACATCAAACGTTAAGAATCCGAAAAGATTGTATGTCAATTATGTGAATTTGTCAACATGATGCCTGCGGAATGACCTGACCGGGCCGGCGCCTGACCGGGATCCGCGGCGGCAGGGCCCGGCAGCGGCGGATCGGTTTCGTTTTGAATGCATAAGAAACGTTACTACTCAGCCTATCAAGCGGAAGCGAAGAGAGATTTATGCAGAAAAAC